>JBAXYW010000536.1:0-2850 GCA_041670605.1 Lentisphaeria bacterium | reverse complement strand
TTGCAGGGCATCCTCCATAAACCAGTCAAAACCACAGAACTGCTCAATGCCCTGAATTGCTGTCCAAACGAAATACCATCTGACAACAGGCCAAGCGAAGCTCCTTCGCCCATATCGCAAGCAGTTGCCGATTCCGCTCCGGCAAAAACGATCTTACTGGCAGAAGACAATTCCGTCAACCAGAAAGTCGCTCTCGCACTGCTAAAGAAACTGGGCTTGCGGGCGGATGTCGCCAGCAATGGCCTGGAAGCCCTTGCTCTCCTGGCAAAAAAAGATTATGCTCTGGTACTGATGGATGTCCAAATGCCGGAGATGGATGGTCTGGAAGCCGCAAAACGGATCCGTGAACCCGGCTCCGGGGTCAAAAATCCCAGGATTCCAATCATTGCGGTCACTGCTCATGCTGTCACTGGCTATAAAGACAGTTGCCTTGCCGCCGGCATGGATGACTATCTTTCCAAACCCATCCGCGTTCAACAGCTCAAAGAACTTCTTGAACGCTGGCTTAACCCATTACCTTGAACGCTGATTTTCAAGTTGACTTCTCATCCCCTCACCTAAGTCCGTTATGAATTGTAATGCGTCAGAAACTGAGCAACAGTGGTATTTTTTTACAACGAAAAGAATTTCTCCGTTACCAGCATTACTTGACGTATTATCCAGCTTCATCTGACGTATTACTATGAATTCTTCATCCCCGATTCTGAAACGCGCTTTTTCTTTTGCAATGGTCTTGCTGGCTGCCTGCCTCTTCGGGTATTTCTATGATGCCGCACGGATTTTTCCGGTCATTATCGATGCACAAACCATCCCAGACACAAAAAAACAGAATATTCTCCGCGGCGTACTGCCCAAACAGGTGCTGATGCGTAATTTTGCAGGGCGGGAAGTCCCCTGTTATTTTCCCAATCAAATGACCTATCAGCTGAAAGCCAACGCTCTCGGAAAATTTCCCTCGATGCTCTGCCTGATGCGGCGAGGAGAAAAACTGCACTTCCCCGAATTTGAGGGGACTACCATCGTTCGTGTGGAATGCCTGTCGATGGACTTTTTGCAGGAATTCCAGAAAAATCAATCATGGACTTATCAACATTGCGTTCCCCTCTCCCGATGGCCTTTTCCAGTGACCGGCGGGAAAAGGCTGTTTCTTCTTATTCTGATCATTCTGACCGGATTGTTGCTGCCTGCAAAATATGCCCCAATCCTTTTGGCAAGCTCTCTGTTTGCCGGGCTGGAATGGTACCTCTTTCCCCAATTTCATCCGATTCGAAGTGTTGTTTTTGCCGCAATTCTGTTGTTGACCTTGCGTAATTGGCTGCTTCTCAAGCAGAGGATTCAGCAAAAGGTTCGCCAAGCGTCATGGTTGCTGCTGATGTTGTTGACCAGTCTGCTGTTGACCCGGGTTCCGCTCTTCCATCTGATTTCCGGCTCATTTCCTGCCCCGCTTCTGCTCTTGATTCCATACTTGATTCTGGTCAGCCTGGCTGTCTGCTTCGCCTTCCTGACCGCTGAGTTTTTCTGGCAACGTATTGCCGTTCCTGAGAACAGTACCCCTGGGGAGGCTTTATCGTGCCGAGTTTCTTATCTTTTGCACCAGCGACTGGCCATTGCCTTTACCGCCGTTTTATTCCTGACCTACCTGTATATCCAGAATCCTCTGTTCCTGAACAAATACAAGTTTTTTTGCAAATACCGTCTCGGACACCTGCTCTATTCCTATGAACTGGCACTGATGCCCAGAGCCCTGGCCGGAACCGTCTTCTGCTGGCTGTCAAACTATTTTTCACAGGTACTGCTCTTCCAGCTCCTGTACTGGTGCAGTGTAGCTTCCTGTCTTGTTCTGGTCGTGTTGATCGTTCGTAAAATCCGGGATTCTCAGCAAATTGCTTTACTCAGCCTGTTAAGTGGCCTGTATTTGTCTTTGCCGGTAACCTGGCTTCACCTGATCAATGATTTCGCCAGACTGGATTTGTTCCTGCTGGGAATCGGTATTTTTTGCCTGGTTCAGATCTGGCGTGATTCTCCATTCAAATATACAACGCTGCTGCTGATTCCGGTGAGTACTTTGATTCATGAGCTCTTCCTGCTTTTTTATCTGCCGGCAATTCTGGCAGCGGCCTGCTGGAAATGTGACTGGAAAAGCAAAAGAAACCTCGGTTTTTTCTTGGCCTGCATCCTAGCGTCCGCAATAACAGTCCTGCTTTTCCTCCGTTTGAAACAGAATAACCCTTCTGCAAACGAACTGATTGAATTCTGTTCGGCCAAAGATCAGTACCAAGTCGCCTTTTTTTCAGGATACGCATTGAGCATTGTAGAAAAAGATTATGCCTTCCATATCCGTAACCTGGGAAATGAAATGAAGGCCAATCCATGCGGTTTCCTGTTCGGTACGCTGTTTACTGTGCTGGCTCTGGCCTGGCCTTTCCGCCTCTGGTGGCAGCTTCTGAAAACGCGGATTGGGCAAATACCCCGTCTCAAAATGCTGCTGTTGATGCTGGCCGCATTCGCACCGTTTTCCGCAGCTCTGATCATCGTCGACTACGCCCGCTGGCAAGCTGCAGCCTGCCATTGCAATTTCATGCTCCTTTTCCTGCTGCTTGGCGACCCGGCTTCAGACAGCAAACTGCCGCTTCCCACAGCAAAAACCATATACGGTCTGGAAATCCTGATGCTCTTCTTCCTGTTTTCCGGCTGTGCAGACTGGTTCTATTTCTCAGAATTATGCAAAGATGCAGCTGCTCTGTGCAATCAAATCCTCCTGCCTCTGATACGATAACCCTCATGATCTTTTCGGTTCTTGATATTCCGTGATGAAAGCGAACCGCGGTGCCGATGCCGGCGGGGACGCCG
>JBAXYW010000535.1:0-2851 GCA_041670605.1 Lentisphaeria bacterium | reverse complement strand
GTTAGCCCGGTGGAAGTAATGGAATCCGTCACAATGGTCGAACCGGGAAATTCAGCCAGCAGAATGCTCGCAATAAAGGCGATGAATCCGTTGCGGTTGATAGCATTTCCTTTTTCATCGATGATCGCTGCCCGGTCCACATCGGTATCGAAAATAATCCCCAGATCGGCCTGATTGTCAAGAACCGCCTTCGTGATGTGCGCAATCGCCGTTTTATCCTCCGGATTCGGCACATGATTGGGAAAATTACCATCCGGTTCCAGATAAAGACTTCCGGTTGTATCTGCCCCCAGCGGTTTCAGGACCTGTTCGGCAAAAAATCCGCCTGCTCCATTGCCGGCATCGACGACAATACGGGTTCCGGCCAATGGCTGATCCTGCTTCGTTTTTTCACGGATCAGTTTGACAATATTTTTCGAATAGGTCGGGATGAAATCACAGTCCACGGCCTGACCACCGGGCGTAAACGACGTTTCGACCGTTTCTGCCAACTCCAGGATTTCGGCAATATCTTCCTTGTCCAGTCCGCCAGCTTTGGTGAAAAACTTGAGGCCATTCCGATTATAGGGCAAATGGCTGGCGGTGACCATGACGGCCGCATCCGCATCCAACTCCGGATCGACGGTGGTCATAAACATAGCTGGCGTGGTGGCGATCCCGCACTGATAGACTTTATTGCCCTTGCTCACCAGCCCCAATGCCACCGCCTGGGCCAGATGCGGTCCGGAGATCCGGCTGTCCCGGCCGACGGCCACACTCAGCGGTGCTTTTTTGCCCAGTTTCTTCTCCAGCCAGATGGCAAACGAAAAGGCAATTTTCATGGTCATGTCCTGGGTGAAATTAACAACTTCACCGGGTACACCATCGAGAACAACCCCCCTGACATCTGAGCCATTTTGCAGTTTTCTGATATTTTTTATTTCCATAATTTCTATTCTCCTGGTTATAAACCTGGTTGCGCATTGGACTTTTTGCCAACTATGTTGTGCTCTGGTTGAGCGAATATCTTCGAGTGTTAGGCGCTGGTTTTCTTTCAAGGCCGCCACGTATCAACAATACGCAAGGGTTTGAAAGAAAATCAGCAACGACACAATCGGAGATTTTAGCCAACCAGAGAAGCGCACATGATCGCCTTGATCGAATGCATGCGATTCTTCGCCTCATCAAAGACGACGGAATGCTTGCTTCTGAAGACTTCATCGGTCACTTCCATTTCGTCCAGACCGAATTTCTCTTTGACATCCTGGGAAACCGTTGTTTCCAGATCATGGAAAGCCGGCAGGCAATGGAGAAAAATCACGTTGTCATTTCCGGTCGCGCGGATCATGTCCATATTCACCTGGTACGGCAATAGCAGCTTGATCCGATTTGCCATCTGATCTTCTTCACCCATGGAAACCCAGACATCCGTATAGATGATATCGGCATCCATGACTCCGGCTTCAATGTCGGCCGTCAGGGTGATGGTTCCGCCGGTGGTCTTGCATAAAGCTTTCATTTCTTCCACTAACGCTTCTTCCGGGAACAGCGATTCCGGCGCCACGGCCACAAAATGCATGCCCATTTTTGCACAGCCGATCATCAGGGCATTGCCCATGTTGTTTCTGGCGTCTCCAACAAAAACAAGGCGACGGCCTTTCAGATTGCCGAAGTTTTCCTGGATGGTCAGCATGTCTGCCAATACCTGGGTGGGATGGTCGATGTCTGTCAGTCCGTTCCATACCGGCACGCCTGAATAATCGGCCAGCATCTGAACGGTTTCCTGCTCGAAACCACGGAATTCGATGCCGTCATAAAACCGTCCCAGCACTCTTGCCGTATCCTCGATGGATTCTTTTTTACCCATCTGGCTATTCGTCAGAAAGGTGACGTTTGCCCCTTCATCAAAGGCGGCCACTTCAAAAGCACAACGGGTTCGCGTCGATGTTTTCTCAAATAGAAGCACGATGTTTTTTCCTTTTAAAAGGGTTCCAACCTCACCTGATTTTTTCTTGGCCTTTAGTTCTGCTGCATAATCAATTAGATACTGTATTTCCTCTTGGGTAAAATCTTTAAGCGTCAACAGGTGACGTCCTTTTAAATTCATAGTGCTTCCTCCATCATCTCTTCTTTTGGGGCATTTGCAAAACGACCATGAGCTTTGCAATCATCCAACTCTTCTTTTAACTCTATTTTAACTGATATGCCATCGGTTCCACAAGAAAAATATTCCGATTTCTCATAAAGTGACAGCCTAGAATGCTTCCCGATACAAAGGCATGGTCATACAGCGGGGGCCGCCTCGTCCACGCACCAGCTCGGATGCTTCAATTCCGATGACCTCGATGCCATTATCGCACAGCACTTCATTGGAGCGTTCATTCCGTTCATAAGCGACAATAACGCCAGGTGCAATTGCCAGTGTATTGGTGCTGTCATTCCATTGCTCACGGGCGGCGGTAACTGGATTGCCGCCGCCACTTTCGATCAGATTAATGGCCGGCAGCCCCAATACCGATTTGAGTGCCCCTTTAAGGCTGTCTGTCCATTCATAATTGAGGTAATCTTTTCCGCCCGTGGTCATGACCACGGCTTCCACCTGTTCCAGAATACCCGGGTAAACAATGAATTTATCGTAATCCACCATGGTGAACACCGTATCCAGATGCATAAAAGCACGATTGTTTGGAATTTTTACTGCCAGCACTTTTTCAATGCCCAGATCGGCATTAAAGAGATTATTGGCCAATACCTCAATTCCGTGTACCGCCGTTCGTTCACTGCAACCCACCGCCACTACTTTAGGGCTTAAAATAAGCACATCCCCGCCTTCAACCGAAAAGAAGTTGCTGTCCTTGTAGAATGTTTTATT
>JBAXYW010000534.1:0-2863 GCA_041670605.1 Lentisphaeria bacterium | reverse complement strand
GGCTTAAGCCTGAACTACAAACGTACGCATCCGACGAACATACCTGTCCCGAAATGACCTCCTGGCGCAGGGTAAAATCTTTCGGGAGCGGGAGCGGATCCGGAGCTGGAAGCTCCGGCTACTTTCGGGAGAGGGGACGGGGGGAAGGAGTTTTTAGCAACTCCTATGGCCGCACTTCTGATTTTTAGCTTGCAAACTTGGCCAATAATTTATTCAGCCGCCGAGTTTATCGATCATCTTGACCATTGGTGCAAAGAGTGCGATGACGATACCGCCGACGACGACGGCCAGGAAGCAGATCATGATCGGCTCAATCAGGGAGGTCATGCCTTCGACAGCCCGGTCGACTTCTTCTTCATAGACTCCGGCCACCCGGTTGAGCATGTCCGGCAGAGCACCGGTTTCTTCACCGACTTCGACCATACTGCAGAGCATCAGCGGGAAAACTTTTGATTTTTCCAGGGGCTGGGTCATGCCTTCGCCTTCCTTGACCGCATCATGGACACTTTGAATCGCGCGCGACACCAGCTCATTGCCGGAGGTATCTTTGACAATCTGGAGCGCCTGCAGTACCGCAACGCCGGAGCCCATCAGGGTTCCCAGCGTTCGGCAAAAGCGTGCCGAGGCATTTTTGATCACCAGACCGTTGAAAGGTGGCATCTTCATTGAAAACAGATCGAAGGCATAGGCTCCCGGCTTCGTCTTCAAGAGCATTTTGAAAATAAAGATACCCACAACAAGTCCGATGACAAAGCCAATAGCATTATTCTTCAGGGCATTACTGGCACCAATAACAAAAAGTGTAATACCAGGCAACGTTTCTCCCGGCAGCATTTCTTCGAACATTTTGGCAAATTTTGGGATAACAAAGATCATCAGGCCGGTGGTAATTGCTCCGGCAATACAAAGCACTGCGATCGGGTAGACCATGGCAGACTTTACTTTACCGGCAATACGCTGTGCTTTTTCCATGAATTCTGCCAAGCGCACCAGCACCAGTTCCATGGCACCGGATGCTTCACCGGCGCGTACCATACTGACGTAAAGTTTATTGAAGGAACGCGGATAATTGGCCAAAGATTCCGAAAAAGTGGCACCGCCTTCGACGGCATCTGCCAGTCCCCCCATGACTTTAAACAGTGCTGGTTTGTTGCCTTTTGCTTGGCGCTGCAAGGTACGCAAGGCACGCACCAGAGGCAATCCGGCTTCAAGCAGGGTAGCCAACTGACGGGTCATGGTACAAAGATCCTTGTTGGGGATTTTCGGAGCTCCGAACAGGAACCCCGCTCCGCCCTTGGCTCCTGCAGCGGTTCCGGCACCTGCTTTTTTCTGGCTGCCTCCGGCAGCGACCACGCCGGTAGGAAACAACCCTTGCTGTTTCAGCAGATTCGTTGCTTCTTTGTCATCCGCAGCTTCAATGACGCCTTTGCGTTCTTTTCCGTTCCCATCAACGGCAGTATATTGAAATTTTGCCATCGCTGTGATCTCCTGTTAAGTATCCACTGTCCGGAAAAAGTTCCAGGCTCAGCGGATTTCTGATTATTTGACTTTCATGGCCTGTTTGATATTTTCAATAACCCCTTCGGCATCGCGGCACTTGGTAATCAGATCACCATAAGAAATTTTGCCATCGTTGTAGAGTTGCAGCAAATGCGCATCGAGTGTATTCATGCCCCATTTGGCACCGGTCTGGATATCCGAAGTGATCCGGAAGGTTTTGCCATCGCGGATCAGGGCAGAAATCGAAGGGGTCTGAATAAGAATTTCAAAGGCCGCCACCCGGCCTTTTTTATCAATACGTTTCAGTAGAACCTGCGAAATAACACAGATCAAAGTTGCGGCCAGCTGTGTACGCACTTGGGCTTGCTGGTTGGTGGGAAAGGAGTCCACAATACGATCGACCGTTTCTGCGGCACCTGTGGTATGCAGGGTTCCGAACACCAAGTGTCCGGTTTCAGCGGCAGTAATCGCAGCACCGATCGTTTCCAGATCGCGCATTTCTCCGACTAGAATGATATCGGGATCCTGACGTAAAGCTCTGCGGATAGCTTCCTCAAACGACGGCACATCGTTATGCACTTCCCGTTGCGTCACCACACTGTTTTTATGTCCATGATAGAATTCAATGGGGTCTTCAATGGTGATAATGTGGTCTTTTTTTTCCTTATTGATAATATCGATCATGGAAGCTAGGGTGGTGGATTTTCCACTTCCAGTCGGGCCGGTGACCAATACCAGTCCCCGGGGACGGAAAAGGATATCTTTGACCGACGGCGGCAATCCGATCTGTTCCATCGACAGCAAGCTATTGGGAATCGTTCGCAAAACCATGCCGATGTTTCCTTTGGCTTTGAACACACTGACCCGGAAACGAGCTTTATCGCCAAAAGCGAAACCAAAGTCAACGCCTCCATCCTGCTGCAACTTCTGTTGATTAGCTTCTGAAGTGATCGATTTCATCAAGTATTCGGTATCCTCCGGATCCATGGGTTCGGTATCGAGAGGAACCATTTCTCCATGCTGACGAATCACTGGTGGGGAAAAACACGGGATATGCAAATCGCTGGCACCTTCTTCTAACACTAGGTTCAGCAAGTCACTCATTTCAAGTCTTGGCATTTTGGCGTTCCTCTTTTTTATGTCTCATACGGATTGATGTTTCATTCGTTGCAGCCGCCTGGCCTCGTCCGGCATCCGGCGTCGGCCTGCGGGGGGGGGCTCACGCCATGGTATATTGCAAGACTTCAGCGGCGGTAGTAATGCCTTGCAGAACCTGATTAATGCCGTCTCTGCGCAGGGTCAGCATGCCATCTTCAATCGCTCTGCGCTTGATATCCTGGGTCGGCATACGTTGATTAATCAT
>JBAXYW010000533.1:0-2867 GCA_041670605.1 Lentisphaeria bacterium | reverse complement strand
TCAAATCATGAGAAGCATAGTTGTGAATGACAAACCGTACTCTGAAATCTTTTTTCAAAAATCGCTCGAAAAATCTCTAAAAACGGCTTGACATTGACACATTATCTTTAGCCTGCGTCAAAAAGCGAGCTTCAGCTCGCCGCACTTCGCACTTCCCCCGTCCTCCGTCCTCTTTTACAAAGGAAATCATCCCCGTGCAGATCAAGGATTATCGTCCCATTCCCTTTTACTTCATTAATACAACAAAACCCCAGGATTTGAGCCTGCAGGCAGCACGCACTGCGCTGGAGGCCTTGCAGAAAGCAGGCTTTGGCGGCTTGATCTTTTTCAATAAACCACCAGATGGTTTTTCCGCCGAAGAGTATCTCGGAGACTTCTGGTTCGAGGTGACGGAAAACTTCCTCCGGGCAGCCAGGGAGCGGGATCTGCAGTTCTGGGTCAACGACGGCTTTGATTTTCCACCAGGAGATGCCGCCGGTCGCATTGCTCAACGTAACCCAAAACTGCACCAACAATATCTCTACCTGGAAGAAGATGGGCGAATTTCCATCCGCAAAGCCGATTGGGGCTTCCCAGCTTTCGAAGAAAAAGAAAGCTCAGAACTCTTTATTGAGCTGGTTTATGAAGAATATCAGCGCCGATTGGGACACTACTTTAGTAAAGGCATTACCGGCTTTTTTTCCGATGCGGATAACCGGCGTTGTAATTTTCAAACGCAAAAAATCTTAGGGTCCCAGCAGTATTTTCCCTGGTCTCGGCATTTTGCTGCGGAGTTCCTGCTGCGTTTTGGCTATGCGCTTGAGCCGGAATTGCCGGCCTTGCTGGCCGGAAAGCCGACCCGAGCCCGCCGGGATTACTGGGACTTGGCCAGCAGCCTGTACCAACAGTGGTTTATCAACAACTATCAGTGGTGCCAGAAACACGGCCTGAAATATACCTTTCATACTTCCGATACGGGCCCTCTCAGCTGGCAGGAATGCCAGCGTAGCTCTGTTTTTTCCGAAGGAAAATCCCTGCAGCTATTCCGTCATTGCGATTATCCAGGCACCGATCATGAACTCCTGGCTCTTGACGGTGGAACCCATTTTGACCAGCGCCTGTTCTGGCCAAAGGTCAGCTATGGCGGCAATGACCAGAAGCTCAAAAACCCGGATTTCGCCGTCACGACAAAGGATCTGCGCGCCAAATATGCCGCCAGTGCGGCTTTCCTTCATAAAAAACAACGCGTGCTTTGCGAAGCCTTTGCCGCAAGCAACTGGGGTGCCGATTTTGCTTCTCTGAGACGAATCGCAGCATGGCAACTGCTGCAAGGCATAAACTTCTTTGTACCGCATGCGGTACATCATCGCCTGTGGGGAAAAACTAAATATTTTGCGCCACCGGAATTTTTGCATGGCAGCCTGCAACACGGCTTGAACGAATTCAATGACTGGCTCACGCATTTCTGCTGGCTGGCCAACCAGGGCGAGTATCAGGCAAACCTGGCACTACTCGATCCAAGCGAGGAAATCTGGAAAGGAAAAACCGATACCAACGCATTTTTTACTCTTTGTGATCAGCTCAACCGGCAAGCCATCGGCTATGTCATTGCCGACACCGAACAAGCAAAGAATTTTCCCTACTGCGTTGATGCCTTTGCCCCGGAAAAGGCAACCCTGCCGAAGCCACTGGCACAGGTCGATAGTGAGGTCTTGGCTTTTATGCCACGACGTTTGCCGGACGCAAGCGAATTCCTCCTGGTCGGAAACATCTGGGGGAAAACCCGATGGCAGGGCAATATCCATTTCGCAAATCAAGATTTTTCCTTGGAGCTTTATCCTGGTGAACTGGCTGTATTGGGAGGCCCCTGGGAAAAATATCGAAAAACAGTGGAAAACCCGGTGCTGCACAAATTCCCGGAAAGCCTCCCCATACAGTGGGAAGAGGATAACCGGATACCGATCCGGCAAAACTGCAGCTGGATGAATACCGCTGACATGACAGGCATGAGCATATTGCTGCCCGCCGCATTGAAAACCAGCGCACGCTATGATCAACTGCCACTCCAGGACGGGGAGCCCATACAGGTCTTCGATGACCAATACTACCGCTATCCTGTCGCAGGAACTGCAGGAAAACATGAATTGACCTTGACGCAACCCTGCGAATTTTCCGAACCCCTGTATTTGTGCGGACCTTTTTCTTTGGAATTGCAGGCACAGCAAGAGTACCATCGGGTCTGCTTCCAGTATTATCATTTGCAGCTTCATGAACCAGAATCACTTTCCCTGCAACTCTCCCCACGAAAAAATATCCTGAAGATCGGCTCCTGGGCCGATCAGGGAGCTCCCTTTTATTCCAACGCAGTCACCTATCTGCTGGAAGCAGATTTGCAGGCCAGCAATGTACGCTTGATTTTACCCGCCGTCGCTGGAGTCTGTGAAGTCTTTTGGCAAGGAACCTCCCTGGGCCGACGAATTTGGCCCCCTTATCACTTCGATCTGGGCCCATGGAATGGAAAACAACAACTGCAACTGCGCATCTGCAATACACTGGCTAATCAATTGGATGCTTATCGAGCCCCGGCAGGTTTGCTGCAAACACCCTTTTTAAGCAAACTGTAAACTAAAACGGCAACCCGACGCATTGGGATTTTCTATGATAGTTGATGACTTCTTATGATACTTGCTGCAACAGGAAGTCGCTTCCCTTTTGCCGAACTATGGTATAATGATCTTTTTATGCCTGCGGATGGAAGAGGAGCACTTGTAGCATGGATCGCCGGCTGGCCTATGTAATCTTGAACCTATTGCCCGGAATTGGCCCCAGAAAAATGCAGCAACTGGTGCAATGTTTTGGAGCACCGGAAAATATCTTTTCGGCCTCGG
>JBAXYW010000532.1:0-2874 GCA_041670605.1 Lentisphaeria bacterium | reverse complement strand
TTTTCTGCTGCTCATCAGGAACGTTTGCTTTTCAGCACAACGCCTGTGGTAAAAATGGCAAAGGCAATCAGCGAGAAGAAATAAATCAGATCCCGGATATCCAAGACCCCCCGCTGCATGCTTTCAAAATGGAAAACCACACTCAAGCCCGCGGCGAATTCAACCATCGCATTGGGCGCGCCCCATTTCAGCAGAATGTTGGTCACTGGGGGATAGCCCGCCAGCACCAGAAGGAGGCAGATCACCACCGAAGTAATAAAACTGATGACCTGATTGCGGGTACAAGCCGAGGTCATGCCACTGATGGCCAAATAACTGCCCGCCAGCAGAAAACTACCGAGATAACCAATCAAAATCGGCCCCCCATCCGGCTCCCCAAGATAATACAACGTAAATACCATCGGAACCGTCAGAAGCAAAGCAAGACCGAGGAAAAGCCAGCCAGCCAAAAATTTCCCCCAGATGGCTTGGGCAGGGGTAATGGGCATTGTAAACAGCAGCTCCAGCGTGCCCATGCGGTGTTCTTCAGACCACAAACGCATGCCGACCGCGGGCACCAGTAGCATATACAGCCAAGGATGCCAAACGAAAAAGCTGAGCAGGCTGGCATCATTGCGAGGGAAAAAGTTCCCCATCATAAAAGTGAAAAAACCGATCAGCACCAGAAAAATCACCAGAAAAACATAAGCTACCGGCGAGGAGAAATAACTCACCAGCTCGCGTTTGGCAAGGGTCATCGTATTTTTCATTTCGTCACCTCCCGGGCACTATCCAAACTGGTAATCTGGCGAAAGACATCGTCCAAACGCCCCGAATCCGTATGCAATTCATCAAAATCCCAGTTCTGGGCCTCAAGATATTTTTTCACTTTTCCGGACGCAATAGCTTTGCCCTGCTTGGCTGATAGTACTGCGACAACGCCCTGGGCAGTATCACTTTTGATACAAACCGAAGCCAACTCCGGAATTTCCGGCAGTTTTTCCCGGATTTCTGCCGCTGTTTTTCCCTGAATGCGGACACTGACCTGGCCGGCTTCCGGAGATTGTGCCAGCAATTCAGCTGGGGTTCCATTAAACACCAGCTTTCCCTGGTCGATAATAATAACACGGGTGCAGATCGCTTCCACCTCTTCCAGAATATGGGTGGAGACAATAATAGCTTTGCTTTTCCCCATTTCTTTAATCAGTTCACGCATCTCGTGTTTTTGATTGGGGTCAAGCCCATCAGTTGGTTCATCCAAAATCAGAATCGGGGGATCATGCAAAATGGCCTGGGCAAAACAAACACGATGCAGATATCCCTTGGATAGAGTGTCAATAATCTGCATGCGAACTTTTTCCAGATGGCAGATACCAATCGCTTTTTCGACCGCTTCTTTCGCCTCAACCCCTTTCATACCTCGAATTCTGGCGACAAATTCCAGAAAAGCGCCAACCGACATATCGGCATAAGCAGGCGCATTTTCCGGCAAATACCCCATCAGACGCTTCGCTTCGATGGGATTTTCTTCAATATCATAATCCCCTATCATGATTTTTCCGCCCGACAGCGGCAAAAAACCCGTAATCATCCGCATCGTTGTGGATTTTCCGGCTCCATTCGGCCCCAGAAACCCCAGCACTTCTCCCCTGTTGACCTCAAATGACACCTGGTCAACAGCCAGAGAAGAACCAAAAGACTTCTGAACATTGATCGTTTTAATCATGCCCTTTGTTTCTCCTTTATTGATCCGCTATTCTCTCCGCAGGATATCCCCGCAGAAGACCGGTAAAAAGGACCGGCCCCCAAAAAAACAGAACTTCATCTTTCGACACCGACTTTCGCCTTTGGTGCCCAAAAGAAAAGTTTTTTCGTGATTTTTTAAATATTTCCCCCAAAAACCGGAGCTTGCCGCAAGCAGGAAATCAGTCGCCGGGAATGCTTACTACCGCTATCGCATATTAAGGGATGCAGTTCTTACACCAGAGACAAGAGCCGGAGCGCATTTTCGCGCGCAATTTTATTAAAAACGGCCTGTGAAATTCGACTGGTTTTCAGCAGGTCCCGCAAAAAAGGCGCCAGCGGCAAAGCAGCATTTGCCGTGCAGATATCTGTACCGAAGCACAAGCGATCCTGAAACTCCTGCAGAAAACGGACAGCATATTCCGTATCTCTGGCAAGCGCATTATAGCCGCTGCCGGCAGATAAATCTCCCCAAAGATTCGGATAGCGCCGAAATAATTTCGGCACCGCACCTTCTTCTCTGATCGGATACTCGGGATAGACACCACGATCAGCAACCGTCTCCAAAACTCCCATTTCACTCCAAAAGGCCGGCCCATGACCTAAAATCTTCATATTTGGGAAGGTTTTAAGACAGTATTCCAAATGGGGCAGTCCAGGTTCATCGACCAAGCCATAGCTTTTTCCAATCCAGACGGTGACATCAAAAGTCAAGGGCCAAGACATGGCATCTACTTGCCGGAAAAAATTCAGCACCAGGGGGTCTCGAAACGACAGATTCGGCATAAATTCGCCCACGCCAAGGCAGCCATGCTCCTTATACCACTTCAGCCAGGGACTAAAATCGGTAAACGGAGAATTTTCAATGCCTCTGGGATCAATATTGCAGAATGGGAGAAAACGGTCAGGATAAAGGCGGCAGATTTCCAAAATTTCCTGATTGGACTGTGGCAGATACTCTTCCGGCCCTACCAGAGGAAGAAGAACTCCTTTCTCAATACCCAACTCATCATAGCGCCGAAGCACTTCTTCCGGTGTGCAAAATACCGTGTGCCCATCCTGAGGCGGACAGGGAAAAAGATACGCATGCGCATGGATGTCAATAAACATTCACTTCCTCCTGTTAGCAATTTAAAAATAGCAACAATCCAA
>JBAXYW010000531.1:0-2877 GCA_041670605.1 Lentisphaeria bacterium | reverse complement strand
CTGATTGAGTATCATGTGGACACCACTGACCCGAACTGCCCTGCTGATATCGGGGATACGTGGTTCGCGTCTGTGGCCATTCCCGCCGCCGACAAGACCGCTCCCACCGTGACGGTCGTTCCCGCTGATGTCGCTACCAATGTTGCGGCTACCGCAAATGTGGTCTGGACGTTCAGCAAGGCCATTGACGCGTCCACGGTGACCGCCAGTAACTTCATGTTGCTGAATGCCTCCACGGGTGACATCGTGGCCGGTACGCTGTCCATTGACGGAACGAGTAAGATCGTCACTCTTGACCCGACCGCAAGCATGACTGCTGGGGCCGCAATGATCGGCATTGCCACCACCAACGTCCGCGATCTGGCCGGGAACAAGCTGGCTTCCAACAGCATTACCAATTTCACCGTCGCAGCGTAATCAAAAAGCGCAGGGGCTTCCAAATTGGAGGCTCCTGCGCAAATACCCCTTTCTTTTTTGAAGAGTAGTTGTATAATGGAAATACTTACAAATATTTTTCAAAGGGGATAGGTTTATGGTTAAGCTGGATGGACTTTCAAGTACTATGTGGGTTATCGATGGCCCGTCTCTAAAGATTGAACATAAGGGAAAATCGAAAGTAATTCAAATTGGAAATATTCAAAGCTGTGAACATCAGAAGCCAACAAAGTTCAAACGAGGCATTATAACGGTAAAAACTGGCGCAGCTGGAGGTGGCCTACTTAATGTCGGAATTGGCCTTGCATCTGTTGGCGGTGAAGAAATAATTGTATATATGAAAGAGAATGCAGAGGCGGCTGGAAAGCTGTGCGATTATATACAAAACTACACGAGTGCAGGTGAAAGTGTTTCGTCTACTGCCGACGAGATAGAAAAATTCAAAGGGCTGCTCGATTCGGGCGCGATCACGCGCGAAGAATACGAGGCCAAGAAAAAGCAATTACTCAACATATAAAGTTGAATGATGAAAGCATCCTGTAATGGGGTGCTTTCATTATGCCTTGGAGGAATCATGAAAAATTTAATTCCGACACTTACGCTGATAACCGACCCAGAAGATAAGAAAAAAGATAAAATATATGTTGCGCCGAATCTCAAAGGAAAGACCATCCGAAAGGCGCTTGAATTACTCGAACAGTACGCAAACGGTGACGTCACAGAGGAAGACGTTGACCCGCTTGCTTTTTTTATGTGCGAACTCTACGGCAACAAATTTGAAGTTTCAGACATTTACGATGGAATGCCAAGAGATGACGTTTTGACTACGACGTTCCGGTGCATTCAGGCGGTTGTGAAAATGTTCATTTCCTCCGTGAACAGCGGCGGGACTGGAACAGGCGCAACCGTAAAACCAATAGAAGCGCTGAACAACTTGTACCGCGAGATCATTAAACAAGGCTGGTCCATGCCGGATATCGACGAATCAGATTTTGTTGCGCTGATGGGGCTTTTAATCGAACCGGAAGAAAAGCACTACATCAATGAGATTTTTTAAGGACGTGATTTGATGGCAGACGAAGAAATCAAGGGAGCAGTCGTTAAGCTGGCATTTGATGATTCCAATTTTAGCAAGGGCATGACTGACCTAAAAAAGCAAATGAGCGTGATCGACTCCGGGTTTAAGGCATCGGTTGCAGGCGTAAAAGATTGGGGCAGTACGCTTGACGGGCTGAAAGCTAATGCTGATTCTTTAGGGCAGAAAATCACCGTTCAAAAACAGATCGTTGATGCTTACAACCAGCAGCTTGAAAAATCCAAGGCAACGCTGGATAAAAACATCACCACCATGTCCAGCCTTAAAACAAAGCTGGATTCCACCAAAACCGCTTATGAGCAAAGCAAAGCATCCCTTGGCGCAGAGGACGCGGCAACGGTCAAACTGAAAAACGATCTTGACGGACTGACGCAAAAATACGCCTCGTCCGAAAGCGCAGTAATCCGGGCAAAATCGTCTGTTGACGGCTATACGATTCAGGTAAATAAGGCAAACGGGACCCTCAATAGTATGCAGTCCGAACTTACGGACACCGATGCAAAAATTGAGAATTTCGGCAAAGAGTCCGAGGATGCCGGAAATAAGTCTGCTGAGTTTGGCAGCAAATCCGGAGGAGCGATTGATGCTCTTTCATCCGCGCTGGCTGCTGCCGGTGTTGCCGTTGCATTTTCAAAAATCAAAGAAGCGATTACCGAAGCAACCGAAGCGGCTGCAACATTTGAAGTAGGCATTGCAAAGATAGCAACCATTGCGGACACGTCGTCTGTGTCAATGGATAGCATAAAATCCGCGATTACTTCTCTGTCAAACGAAACCGGTAAATCGACCGCTGATTTGGCAGAGGCAACATATCAGGCGATTTCTGCCGGTGTGGATACCGCAAAATCCGTCGAGTTTGTAAGCAATGCGGTGAAGCTGTCAGAGGGCGGCTTTACGTCTGCCACAAGCGCGGTTGACGTGCTGACAACGGCAATCAATGCCTATGGACTGTCTGCGTCCGATGCAACTGCTATTTCGGATATGCTGGTCACCACACAAAATCTTGGCAAGACCACGGTTGACAAGCTGGCCGGAAGTCTCGGAACGGTTATCCCTATCGCCGCAGGTCTTGGGGTAAACATTGAAAATCTGTCCGCTGCCTATGCAGTTCTAACAAAAAACGGCGTTTCTACAGACGAAGCCGGGACGTATGTTCGCGCCATGCTAAACGCTTTGAGCGACACAGCAAGCGACGTTTCCAAAACGCTCATCAAGGAAACTGGAAAATCTTTCGCTGAACTCACCGAATCTGGGTACTCCCTCGGCGATGTCCTGAAAGTCCTGAATGATAGCGTGGGCGGCGACGGGACGGCGTTTAAAAACCTCTGGGGCGAAATCCGGGCCGG
>JBAXYW010000530.1:0-2898 GCA_041670605.1 Lentisphaeria bacterium | reverse complement strand
GTGACCGGACGGCTGACGCCGGGTTGCCACGAAATCCAAATCGACGTCACCAATACCTTGGCCAAAAAATATGGCAACAATGTGTTTGATCGCGGATTGCTGCAGGATCCCTCCGGACTTCTGGGCCCTGTGACGCTTCGGATAGAATAATCCCATTCATTCTGCACTGCCGTATGACGGCGTATTGAGCGATTACTCCAGCGGAACAATTCGCTGTATGTTTGTGTAAAAACCGTTGAATAACCGTTTGCCCTATCATCCGTAAACTGGAGCAATACACCATGCTGGAATCCGGAACATTTACCTTGGGGTGCAACTACTGGGCGAGCCATGCCGGCATCTGTATGTGGCGGAACTGGCAGCCGGATGTGATCAAAACCGATTTCGCCCGGCTGGCAAAACTGGGTCTCGAACATTTGAGAATCTTCCCGCTCTGGCCGGATTTTCAGCCGCTTTCCATCTGCTACGGGGGTAGAAATACCCCCAGAGAACTGGTGTGGAAGGACGGAAAGCCACTGCCGGAAGATGGCAGTACTGTGGATCCAGTCATGTTGGAACGCCTTCGCTTCGTCTGTGATTGCGCCCGTGAAAATGGCATGCAAGTGGTTATTGCCCTGGTTACCGGATGGATGAGCGGAAGACTTTTCGCCCCTCCTGCATTTGAAACATGCAATCTGCATACCGACCCCAGAGTGATATACTATCAGACCCGGCTGATCAAAGAAATCGTCAACGCTCTGAAAGAGCATCCGGCAGTGGCAATGTGGGAATCCGGAAACGAGACCAATTGCATGGCAGAATCAAACCGGGATGAATTCAGGCTTTGGATTAATGTCATCAATGATGCCATCCGGATAACGGATCCCACCCGTCCTGTCCCGGCGGGGATGCACGGTCTTCAGCCATCAACCGATGGGGATCTGCGCTTCAACAGCAAAATCCACACGATCGATTTGGGCAGATGCTGCGATTTTCTGACTACGCATCCGTATCCGGCTTTCACGCCGCTTGCCGGCACCGATGCGCTTTCTTCTTTTAAAAGCGTTTTCCACGCAGTTGCTGAAAACAGTTTTTTCGGTGACATTGGTGGAAAACCTTGCTTTGCTGAAGAAGCGGGGACGCTTTCCAATGTCATCGGCGGTGAAAAAACGGCTGCCAAATACCTTGAGCGCATACTGAAGAATCTCTTTTTCCACGATCAGCGCGGACTCTACTGGTGGTGTGCCTTTGACCAGGATAAGCTTGACTTTCCGCCCTATACCTGGTGTGCAGTTGAACGGGAACTGGGACTGTTCCACAACGATATGACCCTGAAACCGGTTGGAAAAACAATCCGGGATTTTGCGAAGTTCCGAAAGCAACTGCCTCCGGTCAAACTTCCGCCGGCAGACAAGCAGGCAACGGTGATCCTGACGACCCAACAGGATTCCTGGCCTTCTGCCTGGGGAGCCTATTTGCTTGCATCCCAAGCTCATTTTACCCCTCAATTCCGCTTTGCCGGACAGGCACTGCCCGAAAACTCCCTGTACATTGTCCCCTCTGTGAATACGATCGAAGGAATTCCTCCGGTAGTTTTTCAGGAACTTATGGAGAGAGCCAATGCAGGCGCAACGGTCTTTGTTTCCGCTGATTCTGCCATGTTCTCTCCATTCGCACAGGCGTTCGGGATTGAATCGACAGGCTGGGAAGATGCCTCCGGGTGCAGTACGGTATGTTTTGAAGGGGAAAAGCTTCCCGTCAGCCGGCAGACCCGGTTCCTGCTTCAGCCGACTACCGCCCAGGTACTTGCCTGCGATGAGACCGGTAACCCTGTTTTTACAGAAACGCAATGCGGTAAAGGAAAGGTTTGTTTCTTTTCCCTGCCTTTGGAAAAACACGTTGCCAAAGTGTCCCATGCCACGGACCTGGGCTACTGGAAGATCTATGCCTGGATCGCACGTGAAATCATCGGCCGGACTCCAATGAAACTGAACAACGCCCCACAGGTGACGGTGACCCTACACCCGATTACACCCGAAGAAGCTTTTGTAACTCTTCAGAACAATGGCGAAGAAACGGCCAGACTGACGAAAACCGAATGGAAAACAGTGCAGATATGGCCTGAAAAGCCGGATATGAGGAACCTGAAACCAGGAGATTGGAGAATCATCCACTGTAAAAAGTAACCTGGCCCGGAAATAACGCCAGCAATTCTATTGCCTGTTACGGGGGAATTCGATGGAAAAGCGGATTAATCAAGGGAAACAGACAGAATATGTCAAGCGCTCCATTATCAATTACATCTCAGATCACGGTCTTCAATTTGGCGAGCGAATACCAACACAGTTTGAACTGCGGCAGCGTCTTGGGGGCGGAAATGCTGTAATAAGCCGGGCAATTCAGACACTGATCGAAGATGGTATTTTGGAAAATCGGGGACGGAATGGTGTGGTTGTGCATAATCCTCATGTCGAGGGATATGAAGGGCGTAATATCGGGCTGATTTGCCATCGTGACCTGGAGTTCACAAGCATGGCAACACAAATGCAAGCCATTGGTATTGAATTAAATAAGCATGCCTGTCAGATGACACTCTTTATTAAATCAAACCAGGAAAGCAAGGATGTTTTTGAACTCCGTGAGTTCCGTGGCGCGCAACGTGCCGTCCTCCAGCATAAAATTGACGCATTGATTTCCACGGTCTTGCTTTCACATGACTCTGTGGAATTCTGCAGGCAAAACAATGTTCCCTTATGTTATGTTGGAATCAGTAAACCGAATGCTCCAGGAGTTATTCACAACCTTAATATCCCGAAATTGCTGAAAAATGTTAAGGAGCGTGGTTTTACGCGTCCATTGCTCGTGCATATGGGGCATCCGGATACGGCGCAACTCAAAGAGGATTTTCTGTCAAAAAGC
>JBAXYW010000529.1:0-2906 GCA_041670605.1 Lentisphaeria bacterium | reverse complement strand
GGATACGCCTTGCCCTCCTCGCGAACGCTGATATTCCAGGTCACTAATGGTAGTTTGCCCGTGCGGAGTATCACAAGTGAGTAGCCCATAGTTTTCTCCTGTTAGTAAAATGTAGGTTAAACATATAACACAAATAATATAACCTACAAAAACAAAAAAACAAGCATTTTTTCAGGTAAAAATCAGAAAAAAGGCTTGTAGGTTAAATTTATGTATCCAAGACTACAAGTTTATCACGGTAAAATTCAAACATGTGACGAAGGTTTTTTTTGGGCAGAAATTTTCCTGCCGAGTCCAGCAGGCCGGTTCTGACCCCATAGTCATCCTTTTCAAGAAGTCGGAGCAACAATGTCTCGATAAATTCTTTGTTTTTGCAGTCTGCAGCATATTTAGCGAAGACCCTGGCTGCGCTGTCAGAATACGTCATGTCGATCATACCGCTGGAATCATCGCAACATTCAAAAACAGTCTCATCCGTCTCCATAAATGAGCTGATCAATTGCAGACCTGTTTCGGAGTCGGCATTGCTTTCGCAAAGCTCGTCAAGTATTTCGCCGAGTTCTTCGGAAAACGCATACGAATGCTTGTAATCGACAAAGCGTGACATTTTGCGCAAGCCGCTTACTTTTGCTTTAAATCGTTTGATTTTCTCATCCGCCGTGGCAATTATCCGGTCGATTGAATCGTCAATATCCTGATGTCGTGCGCCCTTTTCGAGCAAAAGATCTGCCAATGCTTCGGCGCCAAGTGCCATGAGTTTTTCTTTGCGTTCTGCCATCGAGTTTGCGAGTTCCGCGATTAATCATCGTGGCTTGGATATTGCGTCGGATTCGGTCCGATTGATTGGATAACACGAGGATATTGTGTGCCTTTTATAACTTCTTTTTCTCCTCGAGCTTTTCTGATTTCAAAAAGCCATTGGTCTCCGAAATCGAAAAGATAATACAATTTTCGACGTCCTAGGGGCCAGATTCCTTCGAGCGTGAGGCTGGAAAGTTCGTCGTTCCTGTCTTCCCATTTTTCCTGTTCCGACAGGTGTTGTTTTTGTGCGTATGGGGAAGCACTGTTGGCAGTATAAAAATCAAAAAGATGGTCTCTGTCAAAATCAACCGCATCTTGAATGGCTGTATGTAGCGAGTAAAGAGAAGTGTCTTTTTTAACCTCAATCACGCGAAGGCATTCTTCTTCCAAGTATGGGCCTGCAACACATCGGACTTTCAATGTATAAATCATAATACTCCTTATTTGCTTAGTCGGCGATAAAAGCGTTTTCAGAATAAAAGAAACAAAACAAAAATTTTCTTTTGTTACTGTATTTCAACTTTCTGAAAATTCCAAATTTTTCTGAACAATCTGTTTTCCTTACAACTCTTTCTGGCAGAAGACTACAGGCTGAATTCAGGAATCGGTCTGATTTTTACTGCGATTGATTCGTGCAGCGGCATAGCCGGCGCCGAAGCCGTTGTCGATATTAACGACGGTGAGCCCGGGTGCGCAGGAACAGAGCATGCTCAGCAGAGCGGTGATTCCCTGTAGGTTGGCTCCATAACCGACCGATGTCGGGACGGCAATAATCGGACAGGCGAGCAGGCCGCCCAGTACAGAGGGCAGAGCGCCTTCCATGCCAGCGACGGCGATGACGACTTCGGCTTTGGCGAGAGCCTCTCGGCGTTCCAGCAGCCGGTGAATGCCGGCCACGCCGATGTCATAATAACGTTCCACCCGGTTGCCCATGACTTCCGCCGTAATGGCGGCTTCTTCGGCGACCGGGATATCGGTTGAACCGGCCGAGACGACGGCGATTATGCCGCGTCCGAAATCGCTTGTATCTTCGTGCAGGAACGCCATGCGAGCAGTTTTCTGGTATTGCAGGCGTTCATTCAGGCTACGCAGAATCTTATATTGAGCCAGAGAACAGCGGGAAGCGAGGACATTGCGGTGCGCCAAAAATAAGGCCCCGCCGATTTCCCGCAGTTGTTCGTCGCTTTTTCCCTCGCAATAGATGACTTCAGCAAAACCGATGCGGTTTTCGCGATCGAAGTCAGGAACGCATTCCGGGGTTTTGTTTTTCATGGTGCAGATTTTTGGTTGGCGGGTTGGCGGAATTGTTTAACGACCTGATCGAAGATGCGGTTGGCAGTTTCGTCTTTTGAAAGCAGCGGGAGTTCTTGCTGGCTGCCATCTTTGAAATACATGGTGATGCGGTTGGTGTTGACAGCGAAGCCGCAGCCGGGTTCGCGGATGTCATTGGCACAGAGAATATCACATTGTTTGCTCTGCAGTTTATGTCGGGCATTGAGTTCCAGGTCATTGCTTTCAGCGGCAAAACCGACTAGGAAGGGGCGTTCTGCCAGTTTCCCAATACTGGCCAGAATATCCGGCGTGCGCCGCAACAGCAGGGTCATTTCCTGATCATTCTGTTTCTTGATTTTTTCCGGCACATATTGATTCGGGGTGAAATCCGCCACTGCGGCGCAAAACATGGCAATCTCGACTCCGGGCAACTTTTCCAGTGTGCGTTCATACATTTCCTGTGCACTGCGAACCGGTATTGGCAGGATCCCGGGGACGGGGGGAATGGGGTCAGCCAGCGGCCCATGAATCAGGTGCACCGTGGCGCCGCGGCGGGCGGCCATTTTCGCCAGTGCCAGACCCATTCTTCCAGTGGAGCGGTTGGAGATGAAACGTACCGGATCGATATCTTCGATGGTCGGCCCTGCAGTCAGCAGAATCTGCTGACCGGCCAGATCCTGAACAGTAAAATATCGGAGGACTTCCTCCAGGCAGCGCTGCGGGCTGGCCAGGGCAATTTTTCCCATGGCCCCCAGATCGTAGAGCGTGCCTTCTGGCAGAAGGATGCGGCTGCCGGCGGGAAGCATATTATTCCACTGAGCCGGAATCACGTT
>JBAXYW010000528.1:0-2909 GCA_041670605.1 Lentisphaeria bacterium | reverse complement strand
CCGGGCGTTGCCCGGGGCTGTCTTAGGTCGCCCTTTCAGACCCCGGGCGTTGCCCGGGGCTGTCTTAGGTCGCCCTTTCAGACCCCGGGCGTTGCCCGGGGCTGTCTTAGGTCGCCCTTTCAGGGCTTGGGAATCGTGGGTTCGACTACCCCGGGCGTTGCCCGGGGCTGTCTTAGGTCGCCCTTTCAGGGCTTGGGAATCGTGGGTTCGACTACCCCGGGCGTTGCCCGGGGCTACGATGAGGCCGCCCCTCCGGGGCTAAAAGGCAAGCGAGCGTTTGTAGTCCAAGCACCTGCATGAGGATATTGATGCAAATCATGAGAAGTATAGTTGTGAATGACAAACCTTACTCCGAAATTCTTTCCCAAAAATCGCTAAAAATGGTTTGCCAAAATCACACTGCCTTCAAGCTAGGTGCTTCCGCGAGGGTTATGGAGTGCGACGGCTTGAGGGAGTTTACAAAGCGGGAGCTGGCGCTCCCGCACTCCATATAAATGTGTCGGATACATACGTTTGTAGTTCAAGCTACGTGCTTCCGCGAGGGTTATGGGGTGCGGCGACTTGACGTCGCTTTGAAAGCGGGAGCTGGCGCTCCCGCACTCCATAATGTTAGCGATTCAGCCAATATCCTTGTTCGGGTGAAAGGTCAGAGGCTTGTATTGGCTGATATTTTTTGTCTGACCATTGGTAGATTATACTAGCAGTATTATCGCTTTGTTCTCCCTGGAAATTCCAGCCGGCAGTACGCTCAGACCACTCAGTAGCAAGTGGTTCATAGCCTAAAACAGTCAATTTATTGTCTGTGAATGTCCCTGTCTGATAAAACACCCAGAAGGCTTCACCACAACGAATTTCCCCCCCGTTGACATACGTTTTACCGACAAGGGTCATTCGGGGAAGAGAAATCAGGTCATTCCGGTCATTCAGCTCATCCCAATTATCGTCTGTACGGCGAGCGTCTTCATAGACGACAATGGGCAGATGCAAGAGATTCCAACCGGGCTGAAAGGTGTAGGTAACCTCTGCTTCCTCTTCCGATTTCTCCGGCGGCGGAGTAAATTTTATTATGTATTCTCCAGCAGCAAGCTCAAAACTGCTTCCAACACCAATATCTTCACGCTTGTTTTCCCCAAAGAAAAATTCCAATGCGCCCGTCACTGGCTCGGTTCCACCCAGCAGGGTGAAATCAAGGATACAGGGCGTATTAAGAACAAGAGTCCATTCGGACGGCTGCTGATTTTCTGTAAAGAACACATCCCAAGCTTTAGCCTGATGCAAAAAATAAAAATCAACCGGGTTACCTCCGCCTACGGTACCTGGGGGTAAAAAAGTATTAACCTCCGCATGGGCATTGGCGCAAGTGCCAAAAAGCAATTCCATCGAGACAGTATCAGTCTGACTGCTGATCTTAAAACACAAATTTATCGGAGCTATCGCTTCTTTTTTAGCTGCATAATATTTATCCAATTCTGTCTGCGTCCACACAAGACTGCAAAGCATAAAGCTCAGGCAAAGGCCAAGACGAAAGATTGAATTTTTGCTTGTCATAAGGATTCCTCAGAAAGCTGAAATGTCTGCGTTTACTCCCAATCCCACATTACTTTAAGCAAAATTAATGCCAGAAAAACAGGAAGGCAAACAATAGAAAGTTTATGTTTCCTTCTCATTTTTCAGAATTCGCGCCGGTTATGTTTATTTTTTCCGTTTCAGGATGGAGGGTCTGCGGCGGTTGATCTCCGCGACTTCTTCGCGGGTAGAGCGTCGCAGGGTGACATTATCGAACTGGTAATTACCGAGTGGCCAGTAGGCATAGGGTTTCAGCCAGATACGTTGTGGCCGGAAGCGTTTTTCCTTGGGCAGTGGGAAACCCATTTCGAAGTGCTGCCACTCATTGACTTTTGTTATGCGGCAGACGAGGGTATGTCTCCAGACCTGCAGATAATCGCCGGCTTGGCTGTCGCGACGATTACTTTCCGGGCCGAACTGTTCAGAATACGCAGGACCGCCAGCATGCGGAATTTGGAAAATGGAATTGTTCTTTCCGGCCTGCTCTGTTGTCACCAAGGCAAAGCCACGAATCAGCACCATCGGCGCTGCAATCACATCGGCCTTGACATCCGCAGTAATCACAAAACACTCGTCGTCTTTTCGTAAATCAATGGGTTGGGAGAAGACCCAGACGCCCTCGTGTGCACCGACGGTAGAATATTGTCCACCTTTGCCAGGGCCTTGATAGCTCGTCGGATCTTCCTTATACGCTTTTTTATCCTTCTGCAGAACTGCGGTATCGAAAATCACGCAATGCCCGGGATTACCATCCTTGCCATAGCTGACTGTGAGGCCATCAACAGTACTCCAACCGACTGGAACCCCCTTCTGCGACTTTTCAAAACCGCTATTGGGTATCAGATCGGGTTCCGCTGCAGGAAGCAGACAAGCACCAGCAAAAAGGAGAATGAATAAGATCCGGAACATAGCATATCTCCTTTTGCTGCCATGCAAGTTAAAGCATTATTTTTCGCCGCGGAGTTTTGCCAGTTTAGCGTTGGCTTCTTCTTTGGCTTTAGCATCGATATCTTGCTGGTCGGGAGCCGGTGGTTCTTCCACTTTGACCGGAGCCGCACCAAGTTCCTCGAGCTTCTTCAGATCAACAACTGCTTGCGGTGTTTCATCGTCCGAAACCAGTTTTACTGCCACAGCAGGAGCATTTTCCGGACGTCGCAAAGCATCCAGAACGGCTTTGCCACGGGCTTCGGTGGTTACCCCTTCGCCCTGCATCAGGTAGGCCGGAATTTCGCCGCCGGAATGAGCCCCTGCGGTATCGACACTCTGCTCCTGAGCCTGACGCACGACATCCAGGAAGAATTCCTCAAGATCGCGATTCGGATTGTCAACCAGCACCTGCTCTG
>JBAXYW010000527.1:0-2910 GCA_041670605.1 Lentisphaeria bacterium | reverse complement strand
TCTTTAATCAGGCGTAATGCCTGGGAGATGCCAATGCCTTTGGAAAATCCCGAGGGGTACGGGGAGCAGAGCTCCCTGTATCATTTTTATTCGTTTGTACCCACAAATTCAGGTGAATACCCGTTTTTTATACAATCGTAATATGGATTTTTGAAGATTTTAATATAATGTATCAAAAGTAAAAAATCATTTGGTGTCTCTTGCTTATCCAAACAAAAGGAACGTTTTGAATGAAAAAAACAGCCTGGATTCTATGGTTGCTGCCGGTTTTTCTTTATGCCGCATCCTTCCCTCCTCTAAGTAACGTCACGACCATTCCGGATTTTTCGCTTTATGATACAGGAGAGGAGAAAGTGCTTTCTCTTCCGGCTTTGCCTGACAAGCCCGGGGTGCTCCCCGTTCTTCGCTGCTGCATGGTGATTGAGGGAAAGACGGCTGGTGGATGCAATTACGGTGTGCGCTTGTTCTGCAATGGCACGGATCTGGGAGGCTGGACTGCCTACGGAAAAGAGCGACTGCTTTGCCGGGAAAGCCGGTTTGAAATTCATGATCCAAACTACAAAGGCAAACGCTTTCCGGTCTTTCGTGGAGCTGATTTGTTGCTGGTTTTCGCCCCGGATATGGATCAGGGTGACCGTGTGACTCTGGATAACAAGGGTAGCCAGTTTTGCTTCGATCTCTCTGATGTCCATCGCACTGTGGATTGTAATGAAATCGTTTTTCGCAACATCCGCAGCAAAGAGGTAACCGACCGAAAAATTCTCATCAGCAATGTGGAATTCGGCTGGATGGAGAAGCTTGCTGAGGTTGACGATGACCGGCAGTTTACCTTTCTTCCTTCCTCTTGTACCCTCGAAAAGAATGGAATTCGTCTGGATGTCTATCAGGGTGGTGGTTTTGCCGTCAGTGGCAAAGGGACTCTGCCGCTGATGGTTGAGACTGCGCTGGGTGTAAAGCCCCTTGCAGAGCCCTCGCTTCTGGCGCAGTCACTCACGCCGAAGCAGCCATTGCGCATTGAGGAGATTGGTCCAGATGCCACCCGTATTACCACCCAATGGCCGGATCTGGAGATGGAACGAGTCTTACGTCTGAGGGAAGACCGTTTGGACTGGACTGAAAAGTGGCATAATACCGGGAAAGAGATACGTGGTGTTCCTTTTCGACATCTTTGCGGTCTGGCCGGTGACAGAGCTCGAATCTGGTTGCGTGGTGAACCAGACACTTCAGAGCAGCTGACACTGGACGGCAATGCCACTGTATTTTTTGAATCCCGTAAAAACAACGGCACAGGTACCGGTGTCATTCTGGAAGATGACATTCTGCGTCTGATCGCCGGTGCCAGGGTCGAGAAGGGGGTCACAGAAATATACTCTCCAACTCTGGCGCTGGCTCCCGGCGCCAGCCGTACCTTCCACTTTTCCGTGGTTCCAGTTCAGCAGGGGGGGTACTGGTCTTTCATCAACCGGCTCCGCAATCGATGGGAGATTGGCAACGTTACTGCCCCTCTGCCGTTTTTCTGGGGAGCCGCAGTGCCTGATGACAGTAAGGAGGAGAATATTCGGAAGGAACTTGGCCACCTCGGTCCCATTGCAGTAGTTCTGCCTGTCTGGGTGCCGGGAAACTGGGCGAAGGAACTCCTTCGCCAGCCTGATATCTCGCAGATAACAGAAAAAACGATATTGGATAACCGGCAGAAAAAATTTGCCGAGCTTCTTGAGCGAATCGCCCGATACAAACGGGCGCTTCCTGAGGCCGCCATTATGACGATGGCGCATCCGTTAATGTGCTATGCGTACCTTCCCAAATTTGAAAAGAATCCGCTAGCCTCTGCTGCCATTCGAACTCCAGAGGGAAAACCTTACCACCATGGTGGATTCGACCATGCACTTCTCCGCGGTTCGGAAAAAAAAGGCTGGGCAGTAATCTACGCGCTTCCCCGCCCTGGCAATGTACTTTGGGAATCCCATCTGGATTTTACACGGAGAATCCTTGATGCTGGTGCGGATGGTGTCTATTTTGACGAATTCAGTTCCTGCAATGAACGGCGCAGCTACAGCCGCTATGACTATGCGGAATGGGATGGCTTTTCCGCTGATTTGGATGAAAACGGGAAAGTGCTTCGTTTGAAAAGCGATTGCGCATATAGCAGCCTGTCTTTCCAAAATACTTTGCTGAACACCATATTCAGACGCGGCAAACTCTTTTTGGGCAACGGTTCTGCTGTCAGCCGGGATATTGCTTCCTCCGGAGCGTTGCGGTTTACTGAGGGGGCAAGCAGCCATGCCAATATGACAGCAGGACATCTGAACCATGTACCCCTTGTTCTGGGAAATTTTGGTGAACAACGCACACTTGCCGGTGTGCTGGCTGCAGTGCGGGAAGCTCTTCAGGCAGGCTGCCTTTATTCCCCGATGTCCTTTACCCATAGACTGCTGCAGGGCGACGACAACTTTGTCTGCAAACTTTATCCGGTCACCATACGCACCCTGGGATCCGGAACAATCATCGCAAAAGAGCGCATTATCACTTGCGTTTCCGGTACATTCGACATACCGAATGACTGCACGGGTTCTACTGTAAAACTCTATCTTTATGCAAAGGACGGCACTCGAAATCTTTCGTTCAGCAAATGTGAGGTAAAAAATCACATGATAACGATCGATGTCCCTGATGGCGGACTCGCCATTGCTGAATTCTAACCCGGCTTAACATTTTTGGAAATCGTTTTTTTCGTAGCCACTCCAAAATAAATCCCGAAAAAAGCTTTCAAAAAAGGAAGGCATTTGGGCTACAACGAATTGGCCGGAAAAGCATTCGAACTTAATCGCGACGATATCAGCATCCAGATTCCTCCCGGCGCCAGACTCGGCAACAAGGTTCTTGAAGTCAAAAGACTCTGCAAGTCCTTCG
>JBAXYW010000526.1:0-2910 GCA_041670605.1 Lentisphaeria bacterium | reverse complement strand
GTCATAGAAATCACTGAATAGCAGCGGATTGTTATCCTGACATAACCATACGGGGGAGCTTGTGATGACTTGCTGCCGGCCATTGGCGAAGGATAGGGTCAGCATCCCCAACCATGAAGGGATGCGGCTTTCATATTGCATCCTGTCCGGATAGCCGCCGACTGTGATCCTGCCGCAATACCACCCGCATCCCAATAAAACTTCCAGGTGATTTTCGCCGATGACGAGGAATGCGCTGATGTCAATCTTCCGTAATGGGATACGAAAACGATAATCCGTCCATCCCGGGAGGAGTAATTGTTCATCGCAATCATGACCATTGACACGGATGTGGACGATTCCTCGCGCGGTGAGTGTCCAGACGGCAGACACGGGGTGCTCCTTCAGAACAAAGCTTTTCCGGAAGGAGAAGACTCTGCCAGGACTTTCGGTTGCCTGCGGGGCTGTAATCCATACTGCATTATTCATAATTTGGACTGCGATAATTTTTCCAGCAGGGTTTCACCGTCTGACCCGTAATAGAATACTTTCGATTCATGAAGGTACATCTCAAATTCGAAACAGAAGACGTCCCGGCCGAGAAGTTTCTTTTCAAAGACATCAATGACATCGCAGCGATTCGGAAAACGGAGTGTTTTCTTACCGGAAGAAACGGCGTGTATCGTAACGAATGCATGATTGGCGTAAAGGACATCATTCGTATCGCAGAAGATATGGATATTGCTCCAGGAAGCGACAGAGCGGGCAAAATCGGGTGAAAGTCTCGGATTACCGAAGAACACGGTATTGTGCTTTAGTGCACAGCCGACAGTACCGTCAGGATAATAACCGAGTGGAATGGTGCTGCTGTCACACAAGGCATGAAACAATGGGGCAACAGGAGTCTGCGGTGTGTCCGGATTGCTGCGCATATATTGCAACAGCGGGTGGCTGACATCGGGGAAGCTCAACCGGGCTTTCATTGGAGACCGGCTTTTTTGCAGGGGAATTCCAGCTAATGACGGAATTTTCAATCCACCGGCGGAATAGATGAAGAGCAGCTTGGCATTGCTGTTCCTTATTGTGTCCAGCGCCTGGCAGAAAGATTGGTCAGGGTGAAAGATATTAAGAAAAATCCAGAGCTTATAGGGTCGTTTTGCCACACGCCGGATGTCTTCTGCCAGGAACCAGTCTGCAGGTGCACCCAGTCTGGCCAGGTTGTTGCGCTGATAATAGACCAGATCTGCCATAACTGGCTGAGATAACCGTGGACGAATTCGGACATTGCCATCAGGAGTGTATTCCTGAAGTTCAGGCGTTTCCGGAGTTGTCTGCTCTGTATATGCGGTGGCGTTATTGGCACGCTCACTGACCACGACAGCAATTTCTGCAGCAGATTTTACGCCAGATTCCAGTGCGAAATCCATTGCTGCCATAGTCGTTTTGATGTCTTGCAGTATTTTCTGCGAGGAAAATTCATTGCCGCTGGTGAGGGCATAGCAGCAGAGCGGTTCCTGTCTGCAAAGAGTTCTGCCGAAATTCCGTCTCAAGATGTTTTGAGTCTGTTCGGCATTGATGGTTTGAAAGAAGCCCACAGGGCGGTTAATCAGATGTGTTCTTGTATCATCATCAATGATAGAGAGTTTGTTGGAAGCGCGAATGGAAGAGAAAGGTTTCATGTCTTCCCCTGATTCGCCCAGATTCCTTACGCCATAGGAGGGTGGCGAAAGAATCATGTCAATGTCCCGACAGGCCAGGATTTTTGCCAGGGAATTGTGCCCGGCATTATGAAGCTTCAAGCCCATATTGGCAAATTCCAGAGGATAGCCGTAATAAACTGCAATGAGCTGACCGTCTCCTGCCTCCTCACGCAGCAAATGTGCAGCATTGGTAATGGAGTCTGCGATGATTTCAGAATGAAACTGGCTGTGCAAAATGATATTCCTGTCCATTTCCGGATCAAGAAACAGGCCGTTACCCGCTTTGAGGCGCTCAACAGGGGATGGCAGAATAGCGGGAAGACCGGGAGCATGCTGCTTCATGAATTCGGCAAATGCCTGCCGGGCAGGTTCAGAATAATCCAGCATCCGGTTCCCATTTCCCCGGAACGAATCCCAATGCTGCCATTCAGCGGTGTATCCGCAGTCCAGAAGATACCCCGCGATTTTATCCGCATATGGTGTGCCCTGAACATGGCGGACCAATGCCTGCATGGCGCGTGCGGAATCTTTCCTGAATTGTTCAGAGGCGAAACTGACTGGAGCAAGCGGGACGGGCGGCAGGCTCCCGTCCGCATAGCGGGCGAGTGCGTCCGGGTGCTTTTCTCCCCACCAGGCTGGTGGATTGATCCCTGCAAACAGAAAAATCTCGACATTTGGATCAACTTGCAGGCAAGCTTCAACTTTTGCGTCGACGACAGAAAAATCGTATTGGTTTTCTCCGATCCACCAGTCGATTGCCGGCATGGAACTGGTCCAGACGGCGCGAAATTTGAATGGAATCTTATGGTATCCTGCCTCCGCGAAGTTATGGAAAGTATTTCCAATAGCCACTGAAACAGCTTTTCCGTCCCGATGGACAATGCCGTCAATTATGCGAAAATCATGGTGTGGCTTTGCGAGACGTGGATTGTCAAAATCAAATTCATAGGTCAGAGCAGGGGGGATGGCAACTTCTTTAGTATTTGCCCGGAGAACGAGTTTCCCCGAAGGGTAAAATTGTGGCAAACGTATTGGCAGGCGGAACAATCCGTGATCTGGCAACATCTCACGGGTGAGAGTCAGAGTTTCCTGATAGATATTCATGCCACGTGGGCTGAACAGGGATACCTGTATCTTTTTGCCAACTGCGTCATTCTGGCCAGGACAGTGGAATTCCCAATAGTCGCGGCCATTTTCGTGATGAATGCGCTGCTGGCGAACTTCGGCTGGC
>JBAXYW010000525.1:0-2921 GCA_041670605.1 Lentisphaeria bacterium | reverse complement strand
TAAGCTCTGCTAGCAGGGCGCAGCGTTCATCGAATAGTTTTTGATGTATTTCGTTTGACATGTCTTTAATATCGTATATATTATGCGATATACAAACAAACGAATAAATAAACGCGAGAAAATAAGATTTTTTTCGCGAATTTTGGTGAGAAATGTGGGTTTCAAGCTCTACTATTAAAGAGTGGGGCATTGCTTGTGAATTTTATGTGGAATCATGATTTTGGATTTGCGGTGAAATCTTCATTATATTATGTGTCATGAATCGATTGCGATTGGACAACTATGCGGGTGTGTACCATGCCACGGCTTTGAAAGTCATCCATCTGGGTGACGAAGACGAGACCGTGACGAGAGAGCACACCCATGATTTCTACGAACTGGTGGTAGTGCAGCGCGGAGAAGGGCTCAACATCGTCAACGGGCGGGAATACCCGGTGCGTGCAGGTTCCATGTTTCTGATGTATCCTGGCGAAAGACACCATTACCAGTGGAAGACACCGCTATCGCTGCTGACTTTCATGTTTGACAGCGTGGTGGTGCGGCGGCAGCGCTCAAACCTGGCGCAGCTGCCGGTGTATTTGCAACTCTTTTCTGGTGTGCGGAAACCCAAGGAGTTGATCTACGTCAACGCGGCGACGATTGCTGAGGCTGGACTGTTACTGGATGCAATAGCGTCCGAGACGCAGTTGCATCTGCCAGGGGCGGAACTGGCAATTGAGGCGGCGCTGAGTTCGCTGATGGTCCTGCTCTTGCGCAATTCCTCGTCTAGTGTTCCGGTTGTGTGGGGTGGGCGCTTGGGCGAAGCAGTCTCCTATATGCTGCGGCACTACGACCGGGATATCTCCTTGGCGATGCTGGCGAAAATCGCGGCGATGTCACCTAGCGTGTTTTCGAACAAGTTCAAGCGGGAGTACAGCGTGCCGCCGCTCAAATGGCTGCTGGAGTACAGGTTGAAGAAAGCGTCCCAATTGCTGTTGCGCACCGATATGAACATTTCGGGAATCGCCGCCGCGACTGGCTTTGCCGACCCGCTCTACTTTTCACGGCAGTTCAAGAAGACCATGGGGATATCACCGCGCGAATACAGCCGGAGCGACCACGAACGCCGCCAGATTCACAAAGGCGAGCAGACCGAAAGTTATTCCGGGCTGCGCAATGCCGTAAAATAGTCCATACTATTAGCAAGATAGTCTATATTTATTTCTTGAAAAACTCATAAAACAATAATATACTTAAAGCAAAGTACCAAACCGCAATATAATTAAAGCAAAGTGCCAAACCGTCCATACATAGTAAGGAGGAACCATCATGAGAAAGCGTTGTTTTACCCTGATTGAGTTACTGGTCGTTATTGCAATTATCGCGATTTTGGCCTCAATGCTGCTGCCGGCATTATCAAAAGCCAGGGCAAAAGCACAATCGATCACTTGTGTTAGCAATTTACAAACTTCGGTAGTAACCATGCTGATGTATTCTGACGATAACGACGACTGGATGGTGGTAAATTACTCACATCCAAGTGCGGCGGCCAGAGGTATGCGCGCTTGGAGTCACATTCTGCAAATGGGCGGCTATCCAGAGGGTAAGACTTCTTATTGCCCGTCTTGGTATCCAAACGCGGGAATTTCCAGCCGCAATAATCGTTATGGAGGACAATATATTAGTGATTATAAAAAACTGACTTACCGGGTAATAAAAGAGCAGAAAAAAACTTTTTCCACCAGTATTGCTTTATTGGATTCAGCCGGTTATTCATCTAGCACGGACATAGTAGGGAATAATCAATACCTGCATTGGCAACATAATGTGGCTGGTTGCATTCATTTACGGCATCTAAATAGATGTAATGTGGCTTTCTGGGATGGTCATGTTGAAAGTTTGAACAAGGGTGGCCTTGTTGACACTCGACTAGGTTTGAGTGCTACTGAAATTGGAAGCATAAAATATTGATTTAATTGAAGGAGTTACAAATGACGGGTAAAATGTTCTTTTGTACAATTGGTTGTTTTATTTTATTTGCTAACTTAAAAGCTGCTGATTTGGATAAACCGGAACTAACCCTGATTGCGAACCGGCAATCTGAATATGTGATTGTCATCCCCGACGGGCCTGACCCAAGAGAAAGACTGGGCCAGGCGGCGCAAACATTACAGTCTTTTTTGCAGGAGGCGAGCGGTTGCCAGTTGCCGATCGTCCGGGAAGCCGCTATTCCTGAAGGCGTACCCGGAATTTATCTTGGGAAAACCCGCAAAGCCGAAAAAGCCGGCATTCCCTTTGAAAAATTGGTCGATTGGACGCATTGCATGAAAGTGATTGGCCGTGATCTTTTTCTGGCCGGCAAAGACGCCTCGGCCAACATCAAAGGCGGACTAGGACACCATGACCGAGAATACCTGGGACATTTCAAAGGATTGAATCTTCAGGAAACAGACCGTAGCTTCCGGGAGTGGCGCGGTACCCATAAAGCGGTTTTGACTTTCTTGGAAAAACAGGCGGGAGTGCGCTTTCTGCTGCCGGGAGAAAATGGGCGCCATATACCTAAAATTGAGCAATTGAAGATTCCCAAAAATCTGGATTTTCTGAGAGCAGCCCGGTTCCAGTATTGCTATGGACGTTGCTATGGTGATAGAAACACCACAATAGCACTCAATCACAACGATATGCCTTTCTACAGAAACTACGGCGGACATACATTCAATGTCGCAGTGCCGCAAGGCAAATACGGCAAGACGCATCCGGAATACTACATTTTGAAAGACGGCAAGCGCCAGCCCTCGTATGGTCCCGCGGGTGGCAACCACCTGTGCGTTTCCAACCCTGAAGTCCAGGAGCTGATGCTCGATGAGTTCGGCAGGCAGTACGACGCAGGCTTCCGCTGGATCCAGATCGCGCCCACTGACGGGCAGGTTGAATGCGAATGC
>JBAXYW010000524.1:0-2923 GCA_041670605.1 Lentisphaeria bacterium | reverse complement strand
AGACGAATTCTCATCGGTGGCCAGCGCTTTGCTACAGTTTGCCCGTGACTGCCCAAACCCTGATCTGGCGATGCAGGCATATTTGGAAGGTTTTCAGGCCGAACAAAGTGCTGGCAACCTGGCCGCTGCTGCTGCACTGCTTCAGGAAGCAATGAATCGTCAACCGGAATCCAAATCGATTCATCTGCTCAAATATCAGCTCGCTACGGTAAATTTCCGCTTGGGCAAAGATGACGAAGCTTTACAGGTGGCGGAAAACTTTTTTGCTCTCTATCCTCAGTTGCCGTTAGCCGCAGACCTGTACTTGCTGGTGGGGGATCATTTTGCTTCCCTTAGCGATTATGAAAGTGCACAAAAATATTATAGCCGTTTGCAACGTCCTCCTTTTACTTCGGTTCTGGTGCCGTTGGGGATTTATGAAAGTGCTCGTTGTTCATTCCTTTTGGACAAACTGGATAATGCACGGGAATTGTTGAATTTATTGTTAAATAAAGGGGAAGGGAGCTATAAGCTTGAAGTCATGCTGCAGGCCAAAGCCGAATTTTTGGCTGGGGATGTTTGTGCCAAACAAGGCAATTATGAAGAGGCGCGCAAATATTTTGCTTCTGTCCGCAATAGTGCCAAGGACACTATTTTAGGATATGCCGCTTTAGGACGGCAGGCCGAGATGTTGATGGAATTGGCCTTGAACAACCCGGCTTCTTGGGATAAAGCCATCGAATGCCTGAATGAAATCCTCAAGCAGGACAGTAGCGCCTCAGCAGGACTCCAGGAAATGGCTCGCTATCGTTTGGCCAGATGCTTGGAGGGCAAAGGCGACAGCAAGGAGGCGATCCTGATCTTCCAGGAATTGTATCTTGATTTTGTGACAGACAGGGATGCCGGAAAAGTCCGTAACTGGCATTATTATTATTTGAGTATTTTTGAGTTGACTCGCTTACTGGAGCGTAAAGGCGATTTGGAATCCTTGCGGAAAGCTGCCCGCTATTATGAAGACTTGGCGGCATCCAAGCTGCCCCGTTCCGCAGAAGCGGCGGTGAAAGCCAGGCTGATCCGGGAAAAACATAAGCTCGGGGATCCGGCCGGGACGGAATGAGGCAACAGTAGTAAACGATGAAATTTAGAAAAGGATGCAAAAATGGAATTTGGAAGCATGATCTTAAAATGTTTTTGTGCAACGTTAGTAATGGGTTTTTCCACCTTCGCCCAACAGGGGTTTTCGTACGGGGATTCTATTTTGGCGGTGGTCGGTGAAAAAGTGATTACCGCCTACGAAGTGATGCAGGCTTCTGCTCGGGAAGAAGCTAGATTGCCCCGGGATTTGACCGTTCAGCAGCGTACAGAGGAAACCGTGGCGCTCAGACGGAAGATTTTAACCAATATGATTGACCACGAACTGCTCTATCTGGAATTTCAGGCTCTGAAAGCAAAAGTGCCGGAAACGGTACTTCAGGAACGAATGAATCAGGCGATCGTTTCCCAAGCCGGCGGTGACCGGGCAAAATTTGAAGAATACCTGTATCGGGAACATATGACGTTACAGGAATTCAAGGATAAACTGGCTAAAAATCTGGCAGTTGATATGTTGTTGTATGATCGGGTGAATCGTGGAATTACGCTTTCGCCACCGAAGATTCAGCAGTATTATCAGAGCCGGGCGGAGGAATTTAATCAAGCTGCTAAGTATCATCTGGAAGTGATTTTGTTGAAAAAAGACGGGCGTTACAAAGACCGTCTGGTTGAAGTGGTGCAGGAAATTCGTAAGAAGCTGTCAGCTGGCGAGACCTTTGCCACCTTGGCCAAAGAGTATTCTGAAGGTGCTAATGCCGAAAATGGCGGGGATCAGGGGTGGTTGACCAACATGAATGAAAAACTGCTGTCTCATGTGCAGGCGCTGCGGTCCGGCGAAGTCGCTTCCGAGCCCCTGGATCTGGGCAGTAGCCTGTATCTTGTGCGCTTGGCAGATTTTTTGCCAGCGAGTCAGGGGCTTTCTCCGGAAGTTGAAGAACAAATCCGGAAGATTCTGACAACTGAAGAAGAAAATCGACGTTATGAAAAGTTTCTTCGGGAATTGCGGCTGAAATACTCTTTCAAACGGATGGATGGTATGAATGGAGTGGTGGACGATAAAAAATGATTGGCAAAATTATATGCAAGTGTATCAACCTGCAATTATACAAGCGACTAAACTTGTAAAATAGATGATTTTTAAACCCACATTTCTCACTTTTTAAAACGCATTTTTACATTAATTTTCGGCGTGGTTCAAACTTCGTTCTGCCAGTGGGTTCACTCACCAGTTCCTGGACACCTCCGTTTTTGAGACGAAACCGAACCGTGTTACTGGATGCCGGCGGTTCATAGCTCGCGCTGTTCAGCCTATTCCTCCGCTCCCTAAAGATTTCACCCTGTGCTAGGAGGTCATTTCGGGACAGGTATGTTCGTCGGATGCGTACGTTTGTAGTTCAGGCTTAAGCCCACTCCCCCATCCCCGGATTTTCTCCAGAATGTAGCCGGAGCTTCCAGCTCCGGATCCTCCCCGCTCCCGGACAAATCCGTCAGCTGCCGAGACCTCTGCGGCACCTACGCAATCCATGGGATTAAGTCGCCTTTTCAGTGCTTGGATTTATTTGTGCATGGTACTCAGGGCGTTGCCCTGGGCTGTCAAAGCACGCACCTTCGGCGTTCTAACCCACATTCAGCAGTTTCGCGATAGGCTTCTCCTCGTATTTTTTCATTCTTTTTTTGAAAAAATCTGGTGTACTGAAACATTTTTGTCTGTAAAAACATTAGGCGTCAAACCGAGTGCTTTTAAATATGTTAGTACTTCAGGTGCCAAAGTCCCCAGAACCCTGCGTTCTCCGCCATAGACGCCGACCTTGACGTTCTGGATTTTTGTAGTCATCATAAAGGTCGTCGGCTT
>JBAXYW010000523.1:0-2923 GCA_041670605.1 Lentisphaeria bacterium | reverse complement strand
GCTCGGACTTTTCTTTCCATAATTATACCGTAAAAATTCCGCGTTTGCAATATCTAATTCAGCGAAAGCAGAATAAAATTCACATTTTTTTAATTTTGTATTTTCTTATTTCCAGAGTCGATAATTTAATTTAAGCCACCAGGACTAAAACCCTCAGCGTACTGAGGATTTTAGTCTTAACAGCTTTTCTCTTTGGCAGGAACAGTTGGGCTATAACCGTTCCCGCTACTTCTTAGTCGTAATATGAAACCCGCTGCTTCATCACGATTCCGGATTTGAATTGGATTTCGATCAGTTCCTCGTTGATTACCCTGATGTTCTGCAGAAGCCTTCGGACTAAGTCGTTGTCAAACTCCCGCACCTCACAGGTGGTTTTCTTCAGACAGGCATCCATGTCGGTGACCCTTTGCTGGAAGCTTTCCGCCCGTTTCCGCTCCTGAACCAGATCCAGCTTCTTCTGCTTTAAGTCCTTGATCCGCTCAGCGATCCTCTGGTACTGTTCGTCAAAATCTTCCGTGAGGGAGCCCTTCCTGGCGTTTTCCTCGATTAAGGCCAGCATCTCACTATGCAGCTTTTCAATCTGCCCATCATATTCGGTCGGTACATTTTTAGTGGAGTAGCTGCCGATGACCTGGATTACATTTTCCCGGAAGGCGCCCACAAATTCTCCGTGGTTCTCCACGACGCTGTTGATGGCGGTCATAACCGCTTCCTGCAGAGCTTCCTCTTTTAGAGTCGGGGAGTGCTTGCAGTGCTTTATGCCGTTCTTCAGACGGTTCTCACACCGCCACACGGCGCTTTTCTGTCCGTATTTCGACCAGACCTGTCTGCGGTAGGGATGTCCGCATTCCTTGCATACCGTGATGTCTGTCAGGGCATATTTGGAGCTGTATTTGCTTTTCTCCGTTTTTGCTTTTCTGGCGACCGCGGATTTGCTCAGACTTGCCCGTCTGGTTTTTTCCTCCTGTATCCGGTAGTAAAGCTCTTTGGGGATAATGGCCTCATGGTCATCCTGGATATAATACTGAGGAACGATGCCGTTATTCTTGACGCGCTTTTTGGTGAGAAAATCCACCGTAAAGGTTTTCTGCTGAAGGACATCTCCCATGTATTTCTCGTTGCTCAGCATTTTATCGATAACGCCGGGGCACCATTTAGTTAATCCGGTGACGGTGGTGATCCCCTCGTCATCTAAAATCTTACAGATCTGGACGATGCTGTTCCCTTCGAGATAAAGCCGGAAAATCCGTCTGACCAGCTCTGCTTCCTCCGGTACAATGACCAACTCATCGTTCTCATCCTTGGTGTAGCCTAAAAATTTGTTGTGGTTGACCGAGACGATGCCGTTTTCAAAGCGTCTGACCAGACCCCACCGGGTGTTCTCACTTAAGTTCCGGCTTTCTTCCTGTGCCTGACTGCTTAAAATGGTGATTAAAAGCTCGCCGGTGCCCTCCAGTGTATTCACGCCCTCTTTTTCGAAGAAGACGGCGATGTTTTTTTCCTTGAGTTTACGGATATTCTGCAGGCTGTCTACCGTGTTTCTGGCGAAGCGGCTGACTGACTTCGTAATGACCATGTCTATTTTGCCAGCCATGCAGTCCTCGATCATGGTGTTGAAGTCATCGCGCTTCTTGGTGTTGGTTGCGCTTTTTCCATCGTCGGCGTAGATGCCGGCAAGCTTCCAGTTGTGATTGCTTTTTATTTTTTCGGTATAGTAGGAAACCTGCGCCTCGTAGCTGGTTTCCTGCTGTTCCAAAGTTGTGCTGACACGGCAGTATGCCGCTACCCGCAGTGTTTTAAACTGAGGCTTTATGCTCCGGTCAAATTCCGGCTGTGATGGTATAAAGGATATATTTTTCTTTTTCGCTGTCGCTGTCTGCATTAGATCGCATCCTTTCTATATAAGTTTTTGGGGAGGAGTCAGTATCCGGCCTCCATGGTGAGACCGTTGATAAATTCAAACACCAGCCGATGGTCGGCGTAGACGGTGATCTGTTTGATCACCGTCAGAAACAGTTCCCCGTCAAATTCCTTGAGAGGCTGTCTGCTTGAAAATGCCTGTTTCATCTTTCCAGTGTTATAGTCGGTGTCATCAATCTGCGCTGTTTGATAAAAAACTTTTGCCCGTTCATAAAGAAGAGCCGGAAGCTCTTTGGACGAATACCGCCCTTCTGCTTCCAGCTCTTTTATCTGCTGATCCAATTTATGAAATTCACGATTATATGGCACAGGCTCTTTCTTTGGCTTTCGGTCAAGGATTTGTATTCTGGTGAGAATCCGGTTTGCGACGTCAAGGAAGGCTTTTTCGATCTGTTCGTCTGTGAGGAAACCACAGCGGCAGCACACTCTGTTCCTGTAGATGTATCTCTTGCATCTCCAGAGGCTACGCTCCGCAGCTTTGCCGCAGTGTTCGATGTATATGCGGTAGACCTCGCCGCATTCTCCGCACCGGAGTTTTCCGGTGAAGGTGTATTGATGCTTCATGCTGTTAAGGTGAATGCCCCGTCCCAGCTGTTCACAGCGCGCTTTCCGGCGTTTCTGTACCTGCTCAAACAATCCGGCGTCAATCATCTGCGGGTAGAATTCATCCCCCAGGTACTTGACATTCTCCAATATCTTGCCGATGGAGCCGTGATTCCAGGAGGGTTTGTTGTTGGCGTTCAAAAATCCCATTTGAGTTAATTGCTTTGCTATTGCATGGGTGGCGGTTCCGGAGAGATAATCTATAAATACCTTTTTTACGACAGCCGCCTTGGATTCATCGAACTGTATTTTTCCTTCCACCAGCTTATAGCCGATGGGCATATGTCTTTGCATCATCCTCTGACGCCTCCTTTCTGCAGGGTTCGGACAGCTCCAGCCGGTTGATAAGCCGGAAGGTGATTTGTCCGTTTTTCTGTACGATGACCTTGTCGGTTGTCTG
>JBAXYW010000522.1:0-2935 GCA_041670605.1 Lentisphaeria bacterium | reverse complement strand
ATTTCCGGCATTCATAGCAGCGGACATGAAGTTGTGATGCAAGCCCGGAATGGCGGGATTGCCGACAAACCATGTATAGATGGCTTTGTTGTCCGGATTGGGCAGCCCCCGCAGTGCCGCGGCATAATTGACCAGCCCGCTGGCGGCACGGTAGAAAAACAATTCATCCATAGTCACACCACGACCAGCGGGATCGGTAAAACGTTCCGAACGGGAGAATTTTTCAATCAGTTCTGCTGGAGTCAGGGTTTCGACATCCCTGCTGACGCCCAGATTCGGAAACCATTCCAGATTTCTGTCTCTGGCTTCCTGGCGGTTTTCCTCCGGCAGAAAAGCGCCATTGGTGGTGGTGCAGGCATCCAGGATGTATTTTTGATGAAAGTCCCAGTCATATTTGCCATTTCCCGGCACATAGGAATTATAACAGGTCGGATATTTGAACAATTCCGGGATGCTGCGAACGATCAACAGAGCCCCGGCTCCCTGCAGCACGGAGAGTTGATGAATCCCCTTTGGCAGCCTGACCCTAGCTTCAAGAGCTCCGTAGGGTCCGGGAAAAAGGGCCAGTTTTTCAGAATTCAAATATAATTCACCGGCGGGGGTTCCATTGAGTTCAAAGTAAATCCAGCCATCCCGTGATTGGACGAATGTAAATTCAACGAGATCTTTGTCGATTGTCTGATTGAGTAGTTCGGTTACCAGACTGTTACGGCGTTTTACCCCTGATGTTACAGGGGTTGGAATGATCCTTTGGAAGGCAAATTCACATTGACCAAGTTCCTCCCCGGTTTCGGATAGGACTCGGGCTTGCACCAGATGTCGCCCGGGGGCGGCCTGTGTCAGGGGGATCGATGCAATCTGATTGATCAATTCCAGAGGGGGCAGTTTTTGTCCGTCAAGAACGACTTCACAGGAGGTTTTGCCAATGATGGGATATCCCCAGAAAAGCTGCAGGGTTTTCTGATCGGCGGGAATGTTTGCCAGGCTGGGTTCGAGAGGTACCAGAAAACGCTCCCTGCAGCTGCCAAGCGGGCTGAAGGATTCCCGTTGGCCGGTTTCCGTCAGCGCTTCCAGGCGGATGTCGGCAAAGGTGATTTCACCCTGCGTCTTGAACAGGGCGACCCCTGCACCATAAAGTCCGCTGCGTGACTCGTCAATGCGAATTTCACTTTCAATCCTCACCCAGTCGCTGTTGACAGGGAATTCACGAAAGCCCCAGTCGATTTTCCAGCCATCATTGTGAACAACAAAAAGGCCTCTTTCGCAACTGAAATTCTGGGTTTTGATCATTGCGCTGAGGCGATATTTTTCTCCGGGAACAAGGGTGATGCCGGACTGCCGCAGGTAAAAACTGTCCGTCGCTTTGATGGTCAGGCTGGGCATCCCCCCCGGACCACCGCTGCGATGGTATGCCACATCACCTCCGCTGATGACCCAAAGATCCGGCGTGTCGCTCTGGTCGCTGGCCAAAATGCCGTTGTCGACCAGATTGTCTGTTGCGAAAAGATTGCTGGCAAGAAGAATCAAGGCAATATATGCAAAGAAATTGGTTTTGATCATGCTTGTTTCAGTGGGGCAATGCTGTTGTTGAGAAATGATTTTTTTAACCACGAAAATCACAAAAGGCACGAAAATTTTGTAGGCAAGAGGATGTCCCAACTTGAGATTTCATCGTCGAAAATTGTTTTTTGTTGCTATTGGCTTGAATTGTGACTAAATTTCTGAATGATACAATGACCACACCAACCCAAAGCTAAAGGCGTTCGTTTTTACTGTACCCAATGTTTCTTGACGATCGCGGCGGAATACCGGAAGATATCATTGGTAGTTTTGCGAGATTCCACATGCCCATCGAGAAACAGCAGATTCATCGTTAGCCCATGGGGTGATAAATAACTGGTGACATAGGTATCCCAGGTAGTGCCGGAAGACGGAGAGTAGATCACATAGTATTTGGCATCCCCTGCCGCTACCATTTCTGACGGACGGGGAATTTGCAGCGTCGTGCGACGCGTTTTGAAACCGCCGAAATTCGTTTGATCATCTCCAGAACAGGACAAACCACGGTGGTTGTAGCCAAAACGGGCTCTCTGACCCCCGGTGCAGTAGTAATACCAGTTTCTTCTTCCTGCCTTATTCTCATCGGTCATCCCGCTGGTATCGAACAGAGAACAGAAAAAGGAGCGCCCATTGTTTCCAGCATAACTCATCACGCGTTGCTGCCAGTATTGGTAAAAGTAGCGTGTCCCACCATAATACTCATTAGAGTACCAGCAATCCGGCAGCATTTCATCGAAGTCTGAAGTATATCCCAGGAGACAGGTGCTGGTCTGACGCATATTCGAAACGCAGAGCGCGAGTTTGGCTTTTTCACGTGCCTTGCTTAAGGCCGGCAACAGCATCGAAGCCAGTATCGCTATGATGGCTATAACGACTAATAATTCGATCAGTGTGAACGAATACGGAACCTTTTGTTTCTGCATGATTCTCTCCTGTTTTATTGTGGTTTCAGGCTATTGAAAGAACATTTTTAAGGTTGCTGTTACGCAGTGAGTTTCGCTGTGTCAGGCGGAGATAATGGTAGCGGTTTGGCGGGAGCTGATCTGGGGCAGGCGGGAACCATTTTTCCGCTTCGAGCAGGAGCTGGAACGATTTCCGGGCGATTCCCGGTATATCTCCGCTGATGGTTGAGATGCCATTGATCGCCAGGGTGTTCTCGTCATTGGTGTGAACGATGAGGCCAATATCTTGACCGATCTCCAGATTGAAATCCTTCAACGTCTCACAGGCAAAAAGGGATGTGGTTCCGAATCCGATCACAAAAGCGTCTGGCGGATTTGGTTCTGTCAGCCATTTAGCAATGATCTGGCTGATTTCGTGGCGATCGGATTTACAGGCTTGAATTCGATCGAGGGAACATTCCAGGCCATTGACT
>JBAXYW010000521.1:0-2935 GCA_041670605.1 Lentisphaeria bacterium | reverse complement strand
TGAATTTGATGCCGATATTATGCCGTTGGTATAATTCTTCATTATATAACTCAACATATTGCCCTCGAAAATCTTCAAAAACGGAAGGTTTTATCAGGAGTACACCCGGCAATTCAGTCTGTTCGATTGTAATCATACCCTCTGTTCTCCTTAACATGGTTTCCAAACCAGAACGGATGATTCATGCAATACACCGCCAAGACCTGGACGAAAGGCAGCCAGAATTTCAAGTTTACCTTGTTCAGCCAATTGCAGTAACTTACTGTAATACCCCTCCAGATAGTGGCGCTTTCGGCAATACCGCAAAGCCAGCGCATCATAGATGTTCCCCGCATTGTAAAATTCCAGCACAGGTTCGTATTGCATCACAAGAGCCGGCCTGCAGTTCAGGATGTACTGCAGAACCGAATGAAAATCCTGCCCCAATTGCTCAAAGGCATGAACACTTATCAAGGCGGCATGCTCAGGCATGGCAGGTGCCTGAGCACAGGACATCATGTCAAAAACATTGCCGGAGATTGGACGATGCAATTTCTGACCAATATAATCCGCTATTTGCTTCGAAGCTCTCGTCCAGTCACATCCTTGCAGTGATACACCGGGAAATTGTTCTGCCAGCATAAGGAGATTCTGACCGCTGCCGGAACCCAGTTCCCAAATACAGTCGTACCCGGAAAGATACCTCGCAAACAAAATCTGACGGGCAATTCCGAACAATTCAAATTCCAATTGGAAATTTCCAGTCACCAGAATTTCCCCGGAATAGCGGAGAAATTTGCTGCCCCGGAAGTAGCCGGGTTTCAGAACCTCTGCGGAAATCCCTTTTTCAAGCAACTGCTGAAAATTCTCCCCCCAGCCTTTTTCAAATGCGGCGAGGGTTTCAGCTGGAGTACGCTGATTCACCGGTGCTGAGATTCTGCTTTCAAACAGATCCAGATATTCTCTGACTTCCTGCTCATTCGCCCAATGAAAACTTGTATTCAATGCCCGCAATTGGTTTTGCAGACGAGCTGGCAGGCTGCCCGCAGGCAGGTGAAACATCCTTTCGAAATCTTCAGCAGTTATGTGTAATTCCGGCATCAATGCCCCGCTCCCACGCTCTGCTGAATTCTTGCTCTGATTCCGGATGGATCGAGTCCCAGCAAGCCGCGAATCTCTTCCAGCGTGCCGTAATACCCGCAAAAGTGATCTGGTATCCCATAATACTCAACACGGGTGCCGGCAACCGGGGCAAGCGCTTCCAGCAACCCGAAAGCGTCATGAACCACCAGCATTCTGGTATGGCGATACTTCTGGATCAGAGCCGTATCGAGGGGTTTCAGAGTATGAAAATACAACAGATTGACCGGAAGGTTGGCGCAGGCTGCCAACACGTTTTTGAGCAGCGGACCAGCAGTAATGACTGTCAGCTCAGCATCTTCCTGTGACAGGATCACCTGCCCTTTGCCAAATTCCACCGGCAAATCCAGACCATGTTCATCGCCGGCAATACGCAGATAATTCGGATTGCCGGAGGCATATCGAGCCGAAAGCAATCCAGCAAATTCCCGGTTGTTTCCGGGTTGCATGACTTCCATGCGCGGCAGCATCCGCATCAGTTCCAAATCCGTATAGCAATGATGAGTGGCGCCATCCCAGGCATAATCAAAGGAGCCGCCGCAAGTGACCAAAGTGCCGCCAACTCCATTGTAACACAAATCCAGCTTGACCTGCTCATAACTTCTTTCGGTGATAAACGGAGTGATGGTGTGAACAATGGGATGAAAGCCTTCCCGGCTCAAACCGGCAGCCATACTGACCTGTGTATTCTCACAAATCCCGACATTGAAAAAACGACGGGGAAACCGATCCTGGAATTCCTTGAACAGATAGACACTGATATCGCCCAATAATAAAAGCAGGCGATCATCCTCTGCCGCCAGTTTAAGCATAGTATCACGAAAACATTTACGCATAATCCAGCTCCTTGAGCAACTGCTCCAGTTCGGCAGCATTGGGACTGCGCCGGTGCCAGGCAAACATGTCATTTAGCATGGTGCTACAACCATACCCCTTACCGGTGTGGCAAATGAGAGCCAGAGGCGCCTGCCCGGCTGGCGCTTCCTGCAAGGCCCCCAGCAGTTCCGGCATGGAATGACCGTCCACTGAACGTACACGGCAACCCATCGACGCAAATTTTTCCTCCGCCTGAAGCAAAGGCAGACAACGGGTCTGAGACTGATTCCAGTCCAGCAGAATGGTTAAATTATCCAGTTTCTGGAAGGATGCCACCTGCAATGCCTCCCAGATGGTACCTTCGTTGCTTTCACCATCGCCGATCAGGGCATACACTCTGCGGGACTCCCCTTTCAGCTTGATTGCCAGGGCAAAACCAAGCGCCACGCTCAACCCATGTCCGAGAGAACCCGTAGACCACTCTACACCCGGAACCTTAAAGCGATCGGCATGACAGCCGAAACGGGACTGAAAAGAACCAAAACCGCTGAGTTCATCAGCCGGGAAATAGCCGTTCTGCGCCAATACTGCATAATGGGCTAGCGCAGCGTGCCCCTTGCTCAAGATAAATATATCCCGGTGCGGGTCATCTGGCTGCTGCGGATCATGCCGCATGGTCTGGTAGACTGCCCGGAGAATTTCAATGACTGAAAAGCAGGTGGGCAAGTGCCCATGTCCACTGGCATGGGCAACCCTTAGGCACTGCCGCCTGATTTCCCGGCTGACTGCATCCATTTTCAAATCAATCTCCCAATAAACGGCGTTTCAGTTTGATCGCAGTCATCTGCTCGAGATGCTCACGGGCTTCTGCTCCGAACTTGCTTTCAATCATATGCAAAAAGCGTGGATTCTTGAAATAAGTATCAAATGCATAATCGCGAAATTCCAGTATTTGCCTGGCACTAAGATGTTCCGTTGGCAGCGGCAGAAAATCATAGCC
>JBAXYW010000520.1:0-2961 GCA_041670605.1 Lentisphaeria bacterium | reverse complement strand
TTTCTATCGTGCGTGTATTTAGTGTTGGATACGCTATGGGAAAGAGACCGTGTACAACACGTGAACGTGACTACCAAAAACGAGTGACAGCATATTCGAAAAAAAGATTGTCAGCATGTACCGTTATCTGAATAATCCCCGCCTCCAGTTTTTTTTTATTTCGCCTAATACCTGCGCTGCCTGGCTGGCAATGATGATAATGCTGTTGTTCGGATTTGCGCATGTATGCTTGCTCCACAAGGAGAAAAAATACAGATGGACAGCTTATTGCGTGTTTTCGGTTGTTATGGGCTTGAGTTACATGCTCAGCATGACATATTCCAGAGGCGGAATTTTAGCGATTTTGCTTTCCATGACGGTATATTCGGCTTTGACTCGCAGCAAAATGGCTTTGGCGTGGATTGCGATGTTCTTGTTGGGCATTTTTTTATGGCTACCATCCGGCACAGACCGCATGCTTAGCACAGCGCACATCAATGACGGCTCGATAGCACACCGGCTTTGGCTTTGGCGTGGTGCCTGCGGTTTGACGGCGATGCGCCCATATTGCGGTTGGAAGCCGAATGATTGCGGGAAATTATATGCGCAATGGTATCGCCCCGAGCAGGTAACAGAAAATTATCGCACGATGATCAACGACACCTTAACCATCAGTGTCAGGCATGGCTTACCGGTTTTATTTTCTTTGCTACTAATCATCTTTGCCGTGTTATGGCTGGCTGGTCGGATTGCTTACACGTCACACGATAAAATTTTAGCTGCCTTGGTATGCGCTTGCCTTTCATACTTGGTTGCCTCATGTTTTAGCACTCTTTACGAACAACCAGAGGTGGTTTCCTGGTTTCTTTGCCTTGTCATTGCCACTATTTGCTTTACAGTCGGGCGTTGCTTGCTTAACAAATTCAATTTCAAATTGTTTGATTGCTGCATTCCAGTTATTGCCGCATTGCTTGTTTGCGGAACAATATGGCTAATCGGATGTTTTGTTAACGCCGGCATGTCATTTCGACATTTTGAATATCGACAGATGAGTCAGGACATGGAAAGCAAGCTTGTGCTTTCGGCGTTCCCCAACCAAACCCCGAAAGCGCTGATCATCTTTTTCTTGCCTGACGCCCCATATGGTGGAGGAGAAAATATCTACGGTCTACCCTCATTTAGGGAGTGGCTCAAAGACGGTTACGCCATCGTATCAGTTGCCTTGGAATCCGGTCTGCAAGGTTTTGAGGCATCAAAAATCGTCTTGACGACAGCTTGTGAGGTGGCAGATGGCTTGCCGGTATTGGCTGTCGGTGTCGGGAACGCCGGCAATTATGCACTCTTGAATTGCGATGCCAAGGCCCGATCCTTGGGACTATACGGCTTTATCGGCATATACGCATCGCTCGACTGGCCCTTGGAAAGTTTGTCGCCTTTAGCGCATGCGAGCAAAATAGAAGTGTCAGGGTATCTAATTGATAACCAAAATGACGGAATGGATAAATTTTTATATGTTGCCAAAGTGGAAGAAAAAACTGTGCAAGGTCTGCTTTTATCCGAAACCTCAACCGGCATTACATTGAGAGAAAAAACCGCCAAAGCCACCCCGCTCGCAATGCAACTGGCTGCGCAACTCTTGCAAAAAAAACCATCCCCATAAAATTACGCGTATTGCGTTTCTCAATTTTCAGGTTAATGCGCATTGGGCTGAGGATTCTCGACGAGACTATGGAGCGCCGAACGCCACCCATCCGCCTCGCTAATGACCTGAACGTTGATGCTGGTCGGGAGATTGTTGATAGGTTCTGCAACAAAGACCACAACCGGTAGTCCAGAAAATGGATTTTCCACCAAAAACAATCGTAAGCGTTCGGCTGTCGCTTCAGGGGTGTCGGCGCAACGCACTGCACTGGCCACCATTTGACAGTTAAACGCGTCCCACATCAAATTTTTCAAAAAAAGATCGCTGACATTGCCTGGCTTGCCGAGGAAAACCACGTGCTTGGACGCATTGTTCGGCACTGGAAAGGAAATTATCGTTTTCCCAGTGAAATCGGATGGTGGCAAGAAGGCCATCAAACTTTCGAATTCTGGCGATTGTAAAATGAAAGCAGTGATAAGGCTATGTGATAGTTTCCAAGTGGCGTGCTGTTCAAAGCGTCCTGACTCATTCCAAGCGGGGGGAGTCACAATATGGCGTATGTGGAATCCTTTTCTTATGCCGTCCTCGACCATGCTGGCGGTTCTATTCAGTCCTGGGCAACCCCATACATTCAATGCGAGCATACGGGTATCGCTGTGGGCTGAGAAAGGCGCATAACGGGAACCGCCATTCCAAGCCGCCACGCTCATCCGATCAGGGAATGAGACAGCCATTTGCTGAGCCATGCTCCCACCGCTGGATTCGCCGATTATGATCAAAGGACGAATCTCAAGCCCGAACTCATTCGCAAGGTGTTCCTGAATACGGAAAACCAGCGCCCCCCAACCGGACTTTGGATAAATATAATATCGAGTAAGGTCGTCAGTCATTTCCGTATTGGTCTCAATACATAGACTGAATACCGTGAAACCATGTTGAACGGCAAAGTCACGGTGCCACGGTACCAGCCCCCGACGAATGCGAGCCGCTTCACCATTAAAGGGCGCGTAAAAAACCATGGTCGCCCCGCTGGGAAGTGGAAGCCCGTTTTCCGGATTTATCGGCACTGCGTAGCGGACAAGTGTCGTCGGATTCAGAGGTTTTCGGATCTTAAGTTCGAAACTTCCCTCGATGAGCGTTGATCCAGGAACAGGCTGATATGATAGAGATGGAAAAGGCACATAATATCCACGAGCGAAATAATATATGCATGAAAGCATCGCCATCGCCAAGGTGATGACAAGCCAGCCGAATATTTTGTAACGCGACTTTATTTTTGGCATTTCATCAGTCCCCCACCGGCAAAACCCAGTATTGCAGGTAATGGTAAATCCGCCATT
>JBAXYW010000519.1:0-2961 GCA_041670605.1 Lentisphaeria bacterium | reverse complement strand
CCCTCGCGGGCGCCTGCTTGCCTTTCGCTACTCTTGTTGTCACTCAATGAGTCCCCAAGCCTCCTCTAATCCGCAGATTGTATGGGAGTGGGGGATCGTTCTCGCCCATGCCGGGCACACGGCCAGCGGGCGTCCACCCGCGCGCCCGGCATCCCTGGCCCCAGTCGACGAAGCTGACTGGGGCCAAAGAGGCCGAGAAACACGATGTAGCTTGCCCAGGGCTATCTTAGGCCACGTCTTTGGCGCTGAAAACAAAAGACTGCGGAAACCGCCAGTATCAATGAGTGAGGCATTGCACGACGAACAGTTGCCGTCTTCACATGTGGCCTTGTCCAATTTTAGCGCCCCGCTATATTCAAGCACATGCACAAAAACAAGTCCGTTCAGCTTTGATTTCATGCACCAGCCCCTTTTTGAAAATGGCTCCCGCAGTTAGCAGAAACCACATTCAATGCTGTTCAATTCCTACATTTTTATTTTAGTCTTTTGTCCAGCAGTCATTTCTCTTTACTTCCTAGCAACAAAGCGGCAAATTCGTTGCGCAAAAGTCGGCTTGGTGCTTGCTTCGTTGTTTTTTTACAGCTACTTCAAACTGGCTTATCTGCCAATTATTGTTTTTTCGATACTCTTCAATTTTTACGTTGGCCGTGTGCAATACCGCGCACGCGACCTGGGACGGCACCATTGTGAGCGCTGGATCCTGGCTCTGGGTGTGACAGTCAACCTCGGCATCCTGTTTTACTTCAAGTACTACGCCTTTACGATCAGTTTAATCAACCCGCTTATTGGCACGTCGTGGGCCTGCGCCAAGATTCTGTTGCCGCTCGGCCTCAGTTTCTACACGTTCCAACAGCTGTCATTCTTGGTTGACAATTACCGCGGCAACCAAGTGCACTATGGCTTTTGGGATTATGCGCTTTTTGTTACGTTCTTTCCACAGTTGATCGCCGGCCCGATCGTCCTGCCTGTGGAAATGCTGCCGCAATTCGACGACCCCACAAAAAAAGCGATCAATTTCCGCAACTGGTCAGTCGGCCTCTTCCTCTTTTCCTGCGGACTGGCTAAAAAATGCTTCATTGCCGACACCCTGGCGATATACTCAAACCTCGGCTTCGACTCCAATTCGATCCTAACGTTTGCAGAAGCGTGGGTGGTCGCGCTGGCCTTTTCACTCCAGCTGTACTATGACTTTAGCGGCTACTGTGACATGGCGATGGGCCTGGGCCTCTTTTTCAATATCCAACTGCCATTGAATTTCAATTCGCCCTACAAAGCCGCCGATTTCCAAGAATTCTGGCGGCGCTGGCATATCACGTTAGGCCGCTTCATGCTCAACTATTTGTACATACCCTTGGGAGGCAATCGCCGCAGTTCGGCAAGAACACTGATGAATCTGCTGATCGTCTTTACCCTGAGCGGAATTTGGCATGGCGCCGGCGTGCTGTTTCTCGCTTGGGGAGCGCTCCACGGATTCGCTATACTCACCCATCGGATGTGGAAACGTGTCGGCTGGGGACGATTTTGCCCGACGGGTGGCATGCCCCGAGTAGCGGGAATTGCAGTGACCTTTGTTACGGTAACCATTTTCTGGGTCTTTTTCCGCGCGCAAAGCTGGACCCGGACAGTCAGCATCTTGCGCAGCATGTTTTCTTTCCACCGTCTCCAATGGCTGTCTAACGACTTCAAAGTAGCGGCTTTCGATGGGACTTTTTCAGTCAACAAAGTCGGCGCCATCCTCGTCGCCAGCATGATGATGGCATTCTTCTGCCCAAATTCGCTCGAGTGGTCACAGCGAATCAAAACGCCATGGAAAATGGCGTTTCTAACTATCATCCTTTTTATGCTGGGCTTTATTTTCGTCGGCCGGCGCGTGCCATTCCTGTACTTCAATTTCTGACCTGACATCTGCAATGGAATATAAAAAAACATTCTGGATCACGATCGCGCTGCTAGCGGCCGCCATAGCATCAATCGCCCTTTTCATCCACGCCGCGGATATCTACGGGACGCGTGAAAACATTCTCCTGGCGGGCATTCCCGAACGTAGCTACCACGCCATCACCGCCCGCAATACGCAGTACGACGCGGCTGTTTTCGGATCGTCGGTGTCGGAAAATTTCAAATGCAGCGAAATAGACCGGGCCTTCGACGTCCACTCAATGAAATTTACCCTGCAGGGCGGCTCGGTAACCGAACGCGCCTACATCTGGAATTACGTCAACCAACAACAGCCACTTAAGCTGATGATTTCAGATATCGCAGAACAAACTTTTGCCACGACAACACCCAATTTCCGCATCGACCAAAGTCTCTACGAAACCAACCATATACAACTCCGTGAGTATCTCTCGGCGGACAACTTGAAAAACGCTATCTACAAAATCTTCCTCGGCGTCCGCAGCAAAACCGACCGCGATGGCCTATATACGTGGCACCAAAATTTTGAATTCGGCAAAAAACGCCTGGCACGCCTTTTTTATCATGTGGATATCAGCAGGACCACTTGGCCGGAATCACTCCGTATCGAGGACTTACAGGCCAATCTTAGGCAAACCCTCCTGCCTTGCATCCGCCGCCGGCAGACGCCTGACAGCCGCATCATTTTCTTCTTCCCCCCCTATTCCATATTGCATTACCAGCCCAATTCCCTCGACCGACGGATGAAATTCAAGGCGGTAATTATGGACGAACTGCTCACCATCGACGGACTCGATCTATACGATTTTCAGGCAGCGGAAAATATCGTCTGTAACCTTGGTCTTTACCGTGATGACATACACTACGATGAAACGGTCAATTCCTGGATCGTTAGCGAATTCGCCTCGTCACGCTTCTTGGTCACACCCAATCGGAAGGACGAATTCATTGAACGGCATCGACAGATGGTCAACTCCTACGACTACGCCGCGACAGCCGCCGAACTCAAACAACTCGCCCATGAATGAAAAAATGTCTGCGCTG
>JBAXYW010000518.1:0-2961 GCA_041670605.1 Lentisphaeria bacterium | reverse complement strand
CTTTCTTCCAGCAGTTTTTGGGCAGCTTGTTCTGCCGCTTGATAATTAAATTTATAGGCCACCGACTGGCCGGCCGCCACCGCCGCTTGAAAGTGCTGCAAAGCCAAAGACTGCTGTTGCAATTCCAGGTAACAGCGGCCAATATTGAAATGAGCCGAATAACGCAAAGAAGGATGAGCATTTTTTTGCCTCGCCACCTGCAAACAGGCGCCGATGGCCGCCTCCCACTGCTGATGAAAACGATAAAATTCCCCCAGATTGACAAAAGTCCGGTAGTATTCGGTTTCATCGCTGCACTTTGTCAGAATAGCCTGATAAAAATAAAGTCTGGCATTTTCCGGGTTAATGCGAACCGTCAATGAACCCAGATAATTCAATAACTTCCGGCGCTCATTATCTGACCAATCTTCTTGCAGTCCGGCCTGCAAATGTCGGATGCTGTCATCACGCTGACCAGCGGCCGCCAAGCGCACCCCCTCCTGATAAAACTCCTGAAAATTGTCGTCAGCCAGCAGGCTAAAACTCAGCAGAAAATAGCAAACTAGTAGAATTCGTGCCAGCCAGGCTGAACGCTCGCCAACTTTTACGGCCATCATTGAAATCATCTTCATCTTCTATAACTTTCTTGAAAAGACATTTCAAACCGATGTTTCGGTTCCTGGGCATTCATCAGGTTTTCCGGCGGCCCGAGCCTGTTGGATGCAGGAAGTGATAATATCCCAAGCCAGTTTAGGACGGCGGTATTCATCCAAAATCCCTTTGTTGTTAAAACCCCGCGAACGCCCCATAACATAACCGTTGATATATGATTTGGCATTGCAGAACTGCCAAATGCAAAGACCGCAAAAACGCTCGTCCCCTAAAACTTGGTTACAGATTTCTTTAAGGAGCAGAGCTTGGTATTCTTCCGACCAGCGGGCTTTAAAAGGGTCTCGGAAACCGTAAATGGCACCGGCACCGATTTCACTGATCAGCACCGGTTTATCCGATGGCAAAGCCGCCAGCAAGCGATCCAGACGGGGTTTGACCTGATCGATATCCTGGACTTTTTCCCAGTTGGCATCTCCCCAACCTGGATAAGGATTCATGGCAATGATATCGACCAGATCGCAGCAACAGTCTTTTTCATATTTATTGGAAGCATAGGTTACCAGACGAGTATCATCTTCAGCATGAAAAGCATCGCACAGCTTCTTGATAATCGGTCGCAGTTCCGGCAGTTGACTCTCGGTCTCGTTAAGAAAGCCCCAGATAATGATACTGGGGTGGTTATAACTATTTCGCACCAAACGGCGAGCCTGATCCAGCTGCTGTTCCAGAAATGCCGCTTCCCCCAAAGTCGGGAATTTGACGTCCCAGCCCAAGGTTTCTTCCCAGACCAAGATTCCCAAACGATCACATAGCTCCAAGAAATGTCGGTTTTGCGGATAATGACTGCCACGGATAAAATTACAGCCTTGTTCCCGGATCATCAATAAATCGGCCTCAATCAAAGACGGCGGCATAGCCGCCCCGAATTGCGGATGGCTTTCATGTCGGTTGTAGCCCATCAAGCGCAAGGGCACCCCATTCAGCAAAAGCTGATTGCCGGCAACGGCAATTTGTCTTATACCAAAGTCTAACGCCAACTCGTCAGCGCCACAAGACACTTGCAAATGATGTAAACAGGGCGTTGCTGGCGACCAAAGCTGAAATTGCGGTACCTTCAGCTCATAGATGTTGACTTGGGAATCAAAAGGCAGCGTCTGCAACTCGCTGGCATCAAACCGCAACTGCAGATGACAACCCGGCGCCGGTGTGGCCGAAGCGCGTACCTGCAAACGAATCAGGCCTTGGCGATAATCCAAGGTACTGATCCGAATGTCATCCAGATAAAACTCCGGCAAACTCTCAAGATCAACATCCCCATAAATTCCGCCATAACCATAAAAATCATAAAAAGGGAAAAAGACCTGGTTGTATTGGTTATTGACTAATATTATCAGCTCATGCCATGCAGTCGAACCAGAATCGAAGACCATGGACTCCGGCATATAAGCATAGGGACAACTCTTGATCAGCTGCTGATCCCAATAAACCTCAGCCGCCAACCCTAAAGCAGCAATATTTAATTTCACCAGACCGCTACAATAAACCCGACGACGATAAACCCCGGTACCACGCTGAGCCGCATAAGGGAACAGAACATCATAACAACCAGGGACCGTCAACACCGAAGTGAAAGACAGTGCCGACAGCTCAATTGCCGCCATACCGCATTCCTGAAAAAAAGCAAAATCCCACACCCCATTCAAACTTTGAACTGAACGCATTCCATTTCCTTAATTAAGTGGCAACATAACTTGATTAAACAGAAGACGAACTCTGACGAACCCTTTACCTCTCCCCCCCCCAGATATTTATATTCTCCTTCGCTTTCCGCATTTAAGAAGAGTCATTATGTCAGTAGTTCAGCATCCGTAAATTTCCTTGACAACCCAACTTATTTTTTCAGCCCGGTTGTTTGCAAGTTTTTCAAAGCATTTTCGGCTTCAGTATAATCAAATTTATAAGCCACCTTTTTGGCGGCTGTCAAGGCATCGGCATAATATGCTTTAGCTTTTTCAGGATACCCCAGTTCGAGCCAGGCTTTGGCCACCAGCATGGCAGCCCCATACTGGTTCGCTGGATGCAAATGCCGATTTTCGGCCAATGGTTGCATCACTTCAAGCACTGCCTCGTACTGCTGACGAGCCAGATAAATATGGGCACTCAAATTGAGGGTGGCATATTTGTCATTTTCACTCTTAGTAGCAAAGAATCTGGCCTGATTAAGCAAGTCCAAGGCTTCATCCTGCCTCGGACTCCATAAAAGAGTACCAGCCAATATATTGAGCAGCCGCCGATATTGCGGCGCATCAAAGTCCAGTTTATCCAAACTGTCCCGGAGCAACTGTTCTGCTTCTTGAGTTTTACCCTGCT
>JBAXYW010000517.1:0-2982 GCA_041670605.1 Lentisphaeria bacterium | reverse complement strand
TGACGCCTCGAATATATCCGGCCATGCGGTATTTTTCACCGGGAATCAGAACTAAACCATTCTGGCGGCAGGCGACATAGCGGAAAGCCCCCGGGGCTAAGCGCAGTGCTCTCCCATCATGCAAGCCGTCAGTATACTCAGCATTTTCCATGCCCAGGCCGGCCCAGCCGCGCGGTGGTATGCGGTTTCCTCCTTCGCGGAAATACCCATTCCGCAGAAGGTTGGGGATCTCAATTTCCAGTCGGGTATCCTTGGGCATTTTGTTGGCGGGTTTGAAAATCAGGCTGAAGGTTCCCTCAGGCATTTCCGGGGCTATTGAGTTGTCATGTTTTTGCCCCTTGAAAATTCGGATATTATCGATCAGGAATTCCGCTTCGTCGCCGGTTATTTGTGTCCGTTTTGCGTTGACGAAAGCAAATCCTTTGATCCATGCCTCGTTTTTTTTCTCTTTCAACGGTAAGACCACATGATTCCAGGCATTTGCGAGGAGTTTTGGAAACAATATTTCTTCCACTTCGCTTTGTTCTTTTGGCACGAAACGGAGCTTGACTTCGCCTTGAACGGGTTTATAAAAACAGTCGAATTCGACATAGGAATCATCGCTGATTTGCAGGGGCTGTATCGAGCGGATTGCCTGCGGCCAGGCATGTCCGGAATCCTTATCCGTGATTTTGAAATGCAGCTTCAGTGCAGCTCCATCTTTAACGATGGTATTTTCTGTGCTGATCTGCAATGCAGTGTCGTTGCTTTTCCATCCGTTCAACTGATCCAGATCGTCACGAAAGAGCTCTTGCCCATCTGAAGCAGCGAAGACTATTCCGCAAAACAGTACCGATAACAATAACCAAGGACGACGATGCATTTCAAATCTCCATAAATAGGGATACTGATAGCCGTTTTTTCAACGATGGGGGCAAAAGCATGTTTCAGTCTGACATCAGATGATTCGTGATTATTGACGGATTCCCCAGAACCTGTTACCGGGGTCGGTGGATTTTGTTGATATATTGAAGGTATCGAGATGGAAGCCGTGCAGATTCTGGGTTTCAACATGGTTGTCCATATACAGGACATTGGATTGTCCTTTATGCCGGAACACCCGGTTGACTACATAATCGGAGGCTAAATCGGAAAAGTTGGAGGGCAGCGTATAGGCGGTATTGGTTCCCCCGTCGATCATCTGCATGATTTCGTGAAGATTGCGCTGATGTTGCAGGAACGTTGCTACATGCAGGTGATTTCCGGCGGCCCGGAACGGGGTATAATTGTCGCCCCACATCAGATAGTAATTAAAATCATATTGAAGCGACCACCAATTACTACTATCGATGGAATGCAAAGCCGCTGGGCAGAAGAAGTGTTTCTGCACTGTTTTCAGAGGCACAATGGTCGTGTTGACATTGCTGTTCGTAAAATAACAGCCCAGGCGATAGATGATATGATAATCGGAATCGGTCGCACTCCCATAGACTCTGGTAACCATTGTACTGTTCATCAGGATCGGCAGATAGGCGTTGTTATCATCCTGATACATGCTGGAAGCAAAGCCAATCTGTTTCATGTTGGATACACAGCTGATGGTTTTTGCCTTGGCACGGGCGGTGGACAAGGCCGGGAGCAGCATGGAGGCCAGGATCGCAATGATGGCGATGACGACCAGCAATTCAATTAAAGTAAATAACTTACGCATAGTTCTCTCCTTTTAAGATAAAAACAATTTGATGATAATCAGGTTGACAAAAAGCTTGGAGTTGTTCAAAAGGCACGTTCTCAAAATCATATTTTCTCCTTTGCGTTTTTGTTGTTTTTTTAAGTTTGTCGAACTCAGTCATTTTTTTTATTTATGGCACCCAGCATTTTCAATCGCATGCAACGCCAATATGCGGCGATCAGATAAAGACCGCCGTAACTGGCGTGTTTTTCCGGGTTGAAACGATTGATTCGGTCGACGAGCAGTTCCAGCTGCAGCGTTGAAATTTCTCGTCCTGGTACCATCATCTGTACCAGCGGTGCTTCGCCGCTTTCCCGAACCCGGCGGGCGGCATCGCGGTAACTCGCCGGATATACGGGGATGCAGTGGCGGCAACCGGGAATAACAATCGCGGCGGTGATCGTCCGCCAATTTCCCGGCAAAGCGCTGTAATCACATTCATAATCTTCGTGTGCGGCCAGCCAGCCGGCAAATTCCGAGTAGGTGGCGGCCAAATGCATGGCATCGAGATATTTCTGACGGAGTGTCTGATCTTCCAGCTCAACTTCGTAAAGCAGGCGCAGAGAGGATTGCATTTGCAGCAAAGCATAGGCGTGGTATTTGCGCAGGGGCAGCTGCAGACTCTGTTCCGCTGCATCATAGGCATATTGACGGTATTTCTCGAACCAGTGGCGGTCTCCGGTGACGGCATAAGCAGCGGCATAGAGCATCGGCAATCTTGCTGCTTCATGTGGATGGACCTGCCACATTTTACAGACCGAACTTCGGGGCAACTTGTTATCGCAACGGGGGATCGTATAATCATTTTCCGCGGTGATATGTTTTTCCAGATGAACCGCAACATCCACCAGCAATTCCCGGATGACCTGTTTCTCTTGCTCTCCGGCAAGTTTGCTGTTGTAATAAGCCCAGAGCCCATACCCGAAATGCGTATATTGATCCCGGGAACTTTCCGGATAACAGGAACGCCCATCCAACGGCGAAATACTGCGGGCGACAAATCCCTTGACCTGATGCACTCTGGCACAATCCCGCAAACCCTGGAAAACGGCCCTGGCCTGCTGAATACAGGAGGAATCCCCGCTCACCTGATAACGGTCAATCAATACCTCCAGCATCACTCCGCCGTTGATGACCGAATCCTCCATCCCGCTGCCCCAACCGCAGGGATTGGGCAGGCAGGCAACAATCTCTGCTAAAGTCGGCAGGTGCGCCTGGCATGTCGCCGGGTCATAACTGCTGCGGAAATCATAAATCAGATTGGTCTTTCC
>JBAXYW010000516.1:0-3007 GCA_041670605.1 Lentisphaeria bacterium | reverse complement strand
CTGGGTTACCTGCCAAGGACGGTCGCCCCAACCGATTTCATCTTTTCGGTCATTGCCGAAGAGGGAGGGTTTTTATATGGTTCTCTGCCGGTACTGCTTCTGTATGCGCTGCTGCTGCTGATCTGTCTGTATTGGGGAGCAACCGCTAATAATCCTCTCGATGCCAGCCTTTGCACTGCTTTCAGCTCCCTGACTCTCTGTCACCTGCTGATTGGCATCGGCATGACCATACGGCTCGTGCCAATCATGGGGCTGCCCCTGCCACTGTTAAGCTACGGTGGCAGCTTCACAGTCAGCTTCCTGATGGGGCTGGGTTGTGCAGCAGCGACCAGACTGCATCGCAACGCAACCCAGCAAACAGACACGCGTACCATCCTGCAAATCCGTCTCGCCCGGCTCTTTAACCTGAGCCTGAACCGGCTTTGAATTTTTAACAACGAAAAAACACCAAAAGACACGAAAAAAAATCCCTGGGGACTCATGAGAGTTCCCAGGGAAAAAGTTACCCTATTCAAGGGTGATTATTATTCTGCGGCTTTTTCTTCCTCGGCCTGCTTTTTGTTTTTCTCGACTGCATCTTTGAGTTTCTGAATTTCCTCATCGTTGGTTTTCAGATAGAGAGTCAGATTGGTGGGGTTGAACTGATAATTGCGTTTCGGATGCACCTGGTAGATGCTGTAAAGTGCATTGACTACCAGAGCCCAGCGCTGTGCCAAAGCATCATGTTCTTTCTGCAGAGTCGCTTTGCGGGTTTCATCCCCTTCTTTCTCGATGATGTCTTTCAGCTCAACAATGCGTTTGGCATAGGCATCACGCGCCTGAATGGCTCTTGCAAACACTTCTGTGATCGTTCCAACCCGCAGATAGATTGTCGATTTGACATTGTCATATTCATAGGCACGATTGCCGCCCAAACCAAAAATCACATCCATATAGGTCGTCAATTCAGCAAAAGCCTTGCGAGCCTGAACCAGGCTTTTGCTGATGGCAGCGGCATCTTCCCCACTGCTCTCTTTCAGCTTCGCTGTCTCCTGCTCAATAAAACGTGCCAAAATGGCGCGCCGCTGCAAGGCCTTGGAAAAAGCCTGCTCCATGGTGACCAGAGGCAGCAACTTGTCTTCAAGCGTCTTCTCTGCCGCGGCCGCTTCTGTCGGAGCCGCTTCTTCCGCACGCAAAGCATACCCGCCAAAAACCATCATCATCACCAAAGCACCCGTAAAAAATTTCTTCAGATTCATTGCCAATCCTTTCAGTCTTGTTAAAAAAACACATATCCCCGGAATTTCACCATAAAAAATCCCCGGATCGATTTACTCTACTATGCAGAATCCATTTTACAAATCTTTTTTTAAATTTTGCTCCGCACCACGCTTTTTTGGCGTAATACGTCAGTGAAGCTGGTAACGGTGGCAATGATATTTTTTTACAACGAAAGACACTAACGACTCGAAAAAATTTCATGGGATAAACAACGAATTCTCGCAGTCAAAACTGCTTCCCATGAAATTTTTTCGGGTCGTTTCATGCTTTTCGTTGTTCAAAAAGAATTCCACCGTTACCTGTTTTACTGATGTATTACATTTTAGCGTTCTGTGGTGGCGCATACTTGCGTCAAATCCCCCCTGCATCCTGCCTCTCTTTTCCACGCTTGCTGATTTCGGGATTATATTATATTTTTCGTCTTAATTATTGATATCAGACTGTTTTTGAGTTCGTAATGTTTTTTGAACTTGCCAGATTTCTGCCGCTGGGAAACCGGTGTTGCCATTATGCCTGGGGAAGCCGAGCCAAAAACGGGCATATACCGTATCTTGCGGAGCTCTTTTCTTTGCCGGATAATGGGCAACCCCTGGCTGAACTGTGGATTGGAGCGCATCCTTCCATGTCATCCATGGTGAACATCAATGGGCAAAGAAACTTGCTCAACTTCCTGATCAGCGATTTCCCGGAAGAGATTCTGGGAGAACCATGCCTTGCAGCCGGCTTTAAAACCCTGCCTTTTCTGCTGAAAATTCTGAGTTGTGAACATCCCCTGTCCATTCAATGCCATCCGGATCTCAAGACGGCCGCCCACTTGCATGCACAGTTTCCGGAAAGCTATCCGGACAGCAATCATAAACCCGAAATTCTGCTGGCATTGACCCCGTTTGAGGCTCTTGCCGGCTTCCGGGCTCTCAATGAAATTCATGATTCTCTCGCACATCGCGGCCTTTTTCATGACTGGCTCGATCTTTGGGAAAAAGGGTCTTTCACCGTTGACATCCGCGGTCTCTGTCAAGCACTGTTTGCGATGCCGGAGGCGGCAGTGCAGACAATGCTGCTTCAGGCAAAAAATACTCTGGATGGCAACTCGGATCCGCATCCCTGCGAACAGATGTTTCTGCGCTTGCTGCAGGAATATCCCTGTGACCGTGGCTGCCTTTTTGCGTTTCTGCTCAATCACATCTGCCTGACACCCGGTCAGGCCATCTTTCTGCCACCAGGACAGGTGCATGCCTATCTCGACGGTACCGGCGTCGAATGCATGGCCAGCTCCGACAACGTCATCCGGGCCGGACTCACCAGCAAAAAAATTGCCCCGGACGAATTTCTGCAGACCGCGGATTTTTCCCCGGCTGTCCCGCAAATTCAGGCGGGCGACCTGCTGGCGCCCGGAAAACGCAGTTATCCGGTGCCGTTGCAGGAATTCAGGTTAACCATGCTGGAACAGGCCGGACTCAACCTGGCTGACTGTCCGGAAACCCCTGGAATCCTGCTGATCCTGCAGGGAAAAGGCGAACTGTGCAATCCCGACGGAACATGCCTGGAAGCAGTCAAAGGCAGCGCCTGGCTCCGCCCGGCAAAACAGAAAAGCGGAACTTTTACTCCGCTTGCTGACGATACCCTTGCAGTATGGTGCGAAGCTAATGTGTAAACTTTTTTCGTACTACTATCGCCCCAATCCTCTTTTTTTGAGAAAGATTTTTTGAAACAGCACACGCAAGCTTCTAGCCATGAGACACTTTCT
>JBAXYW010000515.1:0-3012 GCA_041670605.1 Lentisphaeria bacterium | reverse complement strand
GGCCCCTGGTATTGCTGGCTAATCATCCGACAGCCAAATCACAGCCGCCGGGCTCATATTCATATTCTGGAGCCTGGCAGCTCCTGGATGCAGGAGCGTCTGGCCTTCCGGGATTACCTCCGACAACAACCGGAAATTGCAGCAGAATACGCCCGCCTTAAACGGCAACTCGCCGAACAATTCCCGGATGACCGTGTCGCCTATACCGAGGCTAAAGGTAATTTTATCCGCCGGATCAACGCACTCGCCCAGCAGGCGCCTTCTTCAGAAGGTTTACTTGAAGTTAAGACCACTGGTGATATACCGGAGGCATTCTGAAATGCGCGATACCTGCCGTGTTTCTTTCCCCATTTGATTTCGTAAGGCCGCCATTCACTCGCATATTTTAGCAGAAGCTCGACTTCAGCATAATCCCACGTTTTGCTGCATAGATCATACAAAATACCTCCAATTATTGCAAAGTCAAGATTACAAAATACCTGGTTTTTTCTCTATTTCAGGAGAATAAACTTTCAGCAGTTTATCAATCTGACTGGACAGAAAAGCCGCACCGTCGGGGATTTTCGGGAAGCTGGGTTTGCTGTTCCAGAGTCGGGGCAATGCTTCGGCAAGTGAAGAAGACTGTCCCGACTGAAAGGGGATGATCTGATCGGAAATCATATTCGCTTTGATATCGCTAGCCAGCACCGGCAGTCCCGCAGCAAGGCATTCCAATAAGGCATAGGATAAACCCTCATAGCGAGAGGGTAGAATAGCGCCATCGAAAGCCAATAAGCTCTGCCAAAGCGAAGGAATATTTCCGGAAAAACGAAGAATTGGCAACAGCCCTAATTTTTCCGCCAGCGCAAGCAAGGACGCTTTTTCCGGGCCTTCACCACAGAGATAAAAAATCGGGGAGGGTTCCGGCAATGGGCTGTTCGCCAAGGCCGGCAGCAGCAAGTCGAGCCCCTTTTGCCAGGCCAGCCGACAGGGTACCAGGAACGCTTTTTCCGATAACGGAATTCCCAGATGGCGGCGGGCTTCGTCTCGCGGCAGCAAGTGCGTTGGAAAATCTTTTGCCAGGCCATTTTCGGCAAGGAATAGTTTTTGTTCTGGCAACCCCAGACGTTTGGCCTCGGCGAGTTCTTCCGAGCCAATCAGGACATAAGCCGAGGTTTTGTGCGAAAGTTTCTTTTCCAGCAGGGGCAGCAATATTTTGCGCCAGCAGGGTTGTTCTGGATGGAAACCAAACGCATGCGGAGAATAAATCACCCTGAGCCCCGGCGGTAATGACAAGCAAGCGGCTCGTCCGAGCAGACCCGCCCAGCCGGCCTGTAAATGCAGACAACGCGGACGATAGCGCAGCAGCATGGCCTGCAGACAACTCCGAGCCCCCCAGAGCTTGGTCACCGACATGCCAGTACTCAATTCCAGCCATTCAACCGGACAGCCCAGCGCGAGCAATTTGGCCTGGAGGGAGAAAAAATCTGCATCAGCACGTCCGGAGAACGCAAACAAGCCGCAATGCAGGCCGCGGGCGGCCAGAGCCGGCAGAATCAGCTCCAGATGGCGGCGCACGCCTCCGGCGCAGGCTTCCGTAACCTGGAGAACATCAAGACGCTCATTTACAGAACTGCTCATGGCCAAACCCGGGAATATAGGGAAAACTGCAGGATGCAGGGAGATCCACACTATTCATGCAGTTTCAAGCGAATGAAACGGGTAATCTGCAAAATTCTGGTTTTCCCGGTAAAGATATTTCGCCCATAAGTTTCCGGATAGGAAAGTGCGACTTTAAAGGTGCCGATACTAACCAGAAAAAACAGAGAGAACAGGCAGAGATATGCCGTGGCGGGATAAACGACCACTCCAGCCGAAGTAATGGCGGCTTTTGACTGGAAGCAATCCAGGACAAGCCCCACCAAACTGCCGAAAATTGCAACCATAATATAGGCGCTGAAATTGGTGATGCCCACTGCTACACCCGTTGCGCTGGGGGGGTTCGTTTCTCTGGCGAGAGTATTGGTAATCGGACTGAAGCCGGACGTCAGGCTGATCATGATGAAAGCGACAACGAAAAAGGCTCCCCAGCCAGGTTCCGATCCTTTGCAGAATAAGCCGATAACCAGCATGCCCGAACCCAACATCGGAAATAAATTCAAGCAGCGAAAATAAGGACGCCTCAGATTCCCAGTATAAGCACTTAACAGGCCGCTAACCTGATTCATGATCGCCGACAATATCACCATCACCGTACAGCTGAAGGCAGCAGCCCCGGAACTCAGCCCCCCAATATCTTCCAGAAATTTTTTCCCCACAACGGTAAGGATGGCATAATAAATCCCAAAATTCACCGAGTAAGAAGATACACATTTCAGGTTGTTCAGGTTAGTAAAGCCATAAAGATAAGGTTTGACCGTGATCCGTCCGGGTATAATACTCGGATGCTGTGCTTTTTTCCAGATAGCTGCGATCAGCAGCAGAACGACCCCACCAGCCAGGCCGATGGCCAGCAGGCAGGTACGCCAGCCCATCAGTTCGGTGCCTTTTGCCAAAGGAAAAGTTCCCGCGACTCCACCGAAGTACCCCAGAAAAACCACCAGTCCCATAACGGCGGTGAAGTTATGGCTGTAAAGACGGTCGCACTCCTTGACCATGCTCAAATAGACCGTTCCGCAGCCCACGCCCACCAGCATCCGACTCAGTAACAGCGTGTTCAACGAATCGGACAGCGGGAAAAGCACCGCTCCCACGCTCATCAGCACACTACCAAGCCCCAGCACCCGCATGCCGCCATATTTGTCGACCAGTAAACCGACCAGCAATTGAGTGACGGCATATACATACATGAAAGCCGAACCAAGATTGGCAACCGAAGTCGCCGAAATCTGCAAATCCGATTGCAGCTCATTAAAAATCTGCCCAGGTACTGCGACCCGCTGAATATTAACAATAAAATAAATCATTACGCCCAAAGCAAATAAAAAAACCGTATAGTGCCTTTTCTTTCGACTGAAAGGAAGACTGGTTTTC
>JBAXYW010000514.1:0-3028 GCA_041670605.1 Lentisphaeria bacterium | reverse complement strand
GCTATCAGATTGAAGCGCGCAGCAAGGACTTCTATACCCCCGGCGATGACCGCCTGATCTTCACCCGAAGATTCTGATAAGAGCCCGCCAAGTACATATGGTCGCTAATTATTCAACATAGCGGAGGCATAAAGATTTCAGAAACTCGCGGTTGTTCTTGCCGCCGGTGGCTTTCAACCACAAGCAGCAGGTTGTCAGCAGACTGACCCAGGGGGACAATTCCAGCACAAAATTCTTTGTTCCCGAAGGATATGTTGCAAGATGCCGGAAGTCTTTCGGGCTGTCCTTGCACGAAATCTCCAGAAGTACCTCCACCTTCACCGTGCCACTTAAAATCCCTTCCAGAACCAGATTTCCCAAGATCCCCCCATGACTACGACGGATTGGAAAACGCACTTCACTGACCAAATCGTAGGGCCAGGCACCCAGTCCATCCGGTAGAAGAGAGCAATAAATCCTCCCTGCGGAAACCGCAATAAAGTATTCCGAAGAGCCTTGAATTACCACCCGCTTTTCTGCTGACGGCAACTCGATACAACTGGGAGCATATTCCAGTAGCGTTTCACCTGTTGAAGGTGCCGGAAGCCGCTGAAAATTCCAAGCTGCCGAAAGGCATTTTTCCAGTTCCGTGGTGGCTGTGCCTTCCGGCAGGGTGGGAGTCCAGGTCAGATGCATCAGTCCTGCCGGACGTGGCTCGGACATCCGGCTCACATAACGCGGTAGAGAATAGACGGAGCTGCCGTCCAGCAGCGGACAACTGATCACCTCAAAACCCTTTGACAGCAGATAATCAAGCGTGGGATACGAAGGATTCATAACATACTGCCAGTCCCATAGCAGAATATCGCGTGGCAATTGATCGATGATGCCGGCATGACAATCCGGCTCACCACCAGTGAAGTCCTTCATTTCACAACCGCTACCCCAGAAGGCTTCGGGATCCAACAGCATGTCCGCCCAGATTGCCATGCGGACTCCACGCTGTTTGAAATAGCGATGAAAGCGCAACAGAGCCAGCAGCAGCCATTCCCGGGCAGCGTGTTCCTGCAACTGTTCTTCGGTATAGATGCTGTTGCGCCGGGTATGATCATAACTGGAAAACAGCTCGTCTGCGGCTATCGCAAAAAAAGAAGGCTGCAGCAAACGCAATGCACGCTCCGCAGGGCGCAACATCTCCGCAAAACTTTTATTATCCGCTTTGACAAACTGCACAACATTGCGCTGATTCCAGCATAAAAATGGATGCAACGGAATCAGTTCCAGAAAATTTTCCCGGCAGAACTGTCCGAACTGCCGCAAATTCTGATCGTTGACAAAAGCCTCGGATTCAAAGCAGAGCAGATTGCCCCTCAGCCGGATGATCTCACTGGCAAGTCGTTGATAGCGCCGGATATTTTCCGCATCATGATCATAACAGTGTCCACCGAAGAATGCGCTGAAGCCACGATACTTCATATCCGGCCAGTCTGCAATCAGCATGCAGGAAAACCGAAGGCCATAATTGCAAAGAAGCTGTGCCAGGGCGCAAAGCCCATAAAACAAACCTGCTTCATCATCACCACGGAGAACCATCCGGTCTGGTTGTATCCGCAGAGAATATCCTTGCAATTGCCCCGAAGCGGGAACAGCAACGCCAGGTTCTTCCACTGAGCTCCGCAAAGAGACCGTGTTTTCCGGCAAATTTACAGTTTCGCGCAGCTTCACTTTGACCCTTCCGGCTTCGCGAAAGCGTTCCGCAATTTGTTGCAATGCGTTCAGGCAGCGCTCGTCACTAATTCGGTGCCATATCATCAGGTCACCGGATAGATCAAAGGCACCTGGGTTTTCCTGCAACACACGGGGCAAATGCATATATTTGGGGTATGGAAACGCCATCCGCTTTCCTCCAATCGGTCATTCAGTTCAAAATATCGCAGCAAATATTGTTTCCCTTGAAATAATAGGTGCCATTGCCGGAACTTGTCGTTTTCCCATATTTTGACTGCATCACAGCATTCGCCGGGAAGGTCAGTTCCGCTTCGCATTCGCCGGGGCCGATTCCGGCAATCAGGATACGCGTTGCGGAACCCTCTTCGTTCATCAAAGCACGTGCAACAACCTTCCCTTTGAGGGTTTTCACGTTCACTTCCGGAGCAACCTGCAGCGACAGCAGCCAGGGTTCCAGGTCGCGCAGAACCTGTCCCATGGCGCAGACTTTTGCCCATTCCCGCTCGAATTCCTGTTTCTTTTCTTCAACACTCAGACTGCCCAGCACATGGCGCAAGGTGTGATAACTGTAGAAAATATAGCCTTTTACCCCGTAGATGGCCGGCAGGACAACCATGGAAATGTATTCCTCGGCTGTTGGATAGCGGTATTCGTTTTCATAGCGTTTGCGGTCGGTTCCATAACTGCCCCAGTTGAAAGCCTGTCCAACCGCCCATAATGACATGGTACCATTTTTTTTCCGGATCACTTCCCGGGCGGCCTCCATATTACTTACAATCAATTCCATGCTAGTGCTTTTTGAATTAACGATCGGATAAAAAATCAGACCGGTGATATCCTGGCAGCTGCTGTAATAGGACAGCTCGGGATATTGAAAATAGGCGGAAAACGTCGGATGATCCGGATCGCGCCGGTTGAGTTGAGAACGCCGTGCCTCGATTTGACGGTATAAGGAAGCAGGCAGTTCATCACAGATATAGTAAAACAAAGTCGCCGGATGATCTTTGACCACATCCGCTATTTTATCGACCCGTTCATTGATTCCGATATCCTCACCATCCCACCAGGATTTCAACGCATGATTGGCACTTTCATAGGAAGTAATCAGGTTACAGCCAAACTTGATCTCGGCAGCTTCCAGCTTGTCCAGAGCATAACGAAGATTTTCCGTGTCATGATCCTTCTGAAAGGCTCCCGGCCATTTCAAGGCCGCGCCACCATAAGGCATGACAAAATTGAAGGGGCTGTTCTTCAAGGTCTCCACGTCTTCCTCACTGACCCCCCCCGCATACAGGCCGACCGGAAGAAATGGCTTGCCGTC
>JBAXYW010000513.1:0-3039 GCA_041670605.1 Lentisphaeria bacterium | reverse complement strand
TTTCTGTGGCCTTTTCTGTGGCCTTTTCTGTGGCCTTTTCTGTGGCCTTTTCTGTGGCTGCTGCTTCTTGTGCTTCCTTTTGTTTCAGCATTTCGCTGACTGCGCGAGCCTGTTTATCGGCTTCTTCTTTCAAAACTTCCAGTCGTTTTGTATCTTCTTCGGCTTGACGTCCGATCTCTTCGCGTTCTTTTTTACTCTGTGCAATGCGAATGACCATCGCGCGTTTTTCCAGTTCCAGTTTTTCCGCTTCCAAGCGGGCCGCTTCCAGCTTTGCCGTTTCGGCACGCGCCGTCAATTCCATGCGTTCTCTTTCCATCCGGAGCTGGTTGACTTTCGCTTCGGCTTCACCCAAACCTTTTTGTAAAGCCGCAATGGCATCCAGCGTCAGAGCCTGTTGCTGCTCGGTTTCTTTCTTCTTTTCCTCAGCCTCAATCGCCTTTTTCAACGCTTCTTCGGCTTTCAAAACTGCTTCTTTGTGGTCTTTTTCCAGCTGTTCGGCTTCGTTGCGCGCTTGCTCGGCCTGGATTTTCGACTCCTGGCGAACCCGTTCAATCGCTTCCGCCGTCTTCTTTGCTTCCTGTTCCCACTTTTCTTTCTCCGTCATGACGGTTTGCGCTTTCTGCTCCGCATCCATTTTTTGGGCTTCGAGCTTTTTCTGTTCGTCGTCGGCCATGAGCAGTGCTTTTTCCCGTTCAAAACGCGCCAAGGCCGCTTTTGCTTCGGCGGCTTCTTTCAAGGCCTGCAAGCGCTCGGCTTCGCGCTGCAGATTGGTCACTATTGCTGCGTCGGCTTGAGTAGCTTTCTGCAGTTTTTCCGCTTCTGCCCGCAATTTTTCCAGTCGTTCCTGTTCGGCTTTCAGGTTTTCCTGTTGTCGTGCATGTTCCTGTTTCAAAGCCGTCCGTTGTTTTTCCAGGGCGGCCAATTCCGGGACAGAAGGTTCGACAGTGGGTGTTGCTGAAATGGTTTGATTGCGGTTTTGTTCTTCGTCCAAGACGACATATGCGCTACTGACCCAAGCGGTAGCCGAAGGAGGGGGCTGCACTTGGACCCAGCCATTGGAGGGGAAACCAAGCACCTTCAGCGTCGTTCCTGGTGGTACCCGGAAAAATGGGGTAAAGAAATCCCCTGCTCCGGCTGACATGAAACAAGTATCCATAATCACTTTATTTTCGGCATTCAGATTTTCGGTACGCACCCAGCCCCGGATCGTATTCGGAAGAAGGATTTCATACCAGTCTTCTTTTTTGCCGACGACCTGGACTGCATCTCCTTTCTGCAACTGCCCCAGTCGTTCATAGTAGGAAGCCGGCTTAGCACGAATGATCAAGGCATCGCTGGAAACGCATCCTTTTTTCAGGACGATATCCTGTGCCGGTATCATCACCACGGTCTGGATTAGTAGAATCCAAAGCACTCGATACAAACTGAGTTTATGCATTCTTTTCCCTTTTTTGTTCTGCTTGTTTAGAGCAGTCGAAGCGGTTTTGGTATCAGAGAACGCTGCGATCCTCTGGGCTCGAACCATTCTCTTTGCCATCCCAGCAGTACGTGCAAAGCGATTCTTTTGGCAGGCCGATTGCTGCAATCATATCCTCAAGAGTCTGGTATTTCAGGGTATCAAAACCCATTTCTTTACGAATTTCCTCGACCATGGCTGCATGTTTTTCGGAATAGCCATCCGCGTATTGATCCAAGTTTTTGTTTTCATCGCCTTCCAATGTGTGAACTGCGCGCCGGGCAACGAGTTCCAGACTCGAACGGTTGGGGGAGAAATTCAAGTATTTGCAGCTGAAAAGAATTGGCGGGCAGGCTGAGCGTACATGCACTTCCCGGACGCCGAATTCCGGCAGTCGTGCAAACGTATCTTTAAGCTGAGTTCCCCTGACAATGGAATCTTCACAGAAAATCAGCCGTTGTCCTTTGATGAATTCTGAAATGGGTAGCAGTTTCATTTTGGCAACATGCCTGCGTTCTTTGTTGTTGGTGATAAAACTGCGCGGCCAAGTAGGGGTATATTTGACATAAGAACGCCGATACGGGATATCGGCTTTGACCGCATATCCCAGTGCATGAGCTGTTCCAGAGTCTGGCACTCCGGCCACGGCATCTACCTGAATGCCCCGGTCGCGAATCGCTAGAGCCTCTCCGCAGCGATAGCGCACTGCTTCCGCATTGATTTGTTCGTAGGAAGAAGCCGGGAAACCGTAATAAATCCATAGAAAGGCACAGATTTTCAAGCGGGGGGCAGGCGGCATAACTTGTTTCAAGCCGTTATGGGTTAGCAGCAGAATTTCGCCGGGTCCGAGCCAGCGGCAGATTTTGAAGCCCAGATTGTGCAGTGCGCAGGATTCAAATGCGACGGCATAGGCTCCTTCTTTTTCACCGATGACGATGGGGGTTCGTCCCCACCAGTCGCGAGCCGCGTAGATCCCGTCTGCGGTTAGTAATAAGAGCGAACAGGATCCCTCCACCCGGGTTTGTGCATTTCGGATGCCGTCGGCGAAACTATCTTTCTGGCAGATCAGGGAAGCGACAATTTCGGTAGGGCTGACCTCATCGCCGGCCATTTCGGAAAAATGTGCTTTATCCTTTGCAAAGGCTTCATCCCGCAATTGCGTCAGATTATTGATTTTGGCTACGGTAGTGATGCCGAATTTGCCGATTCTGCCGGAAATGATTAGGGGTTGATCATCAAAATCGCTGATGCAGCCGATGCCGGTTTTCCCCTGCAGGCGTTCGAGTTCGCATTCGAATTTTGAACGAAATTGGTCATGGCGGATATCATGGATGATTCTGGTAAAGCCTGTTTCACCCTGCACCATCATGCCTCCGCGCTGATTGCCTAGATGCGAATGATAATCAATTCCATAAAATAAATCATCCACACAATCCGAATCAGATACGACTCCGAAAAATCCACCCATATATAGCCGCCTTTTAGTATCTTTATAGAATAAAAAACACTTTCGTCACAACGGAAAATATAACCGGGAAGACGGTTCTTGGCAAACTGGTTAACGGCTTATTTACATGACCGCT
>JBAXYW010000512.1:0-3042 GCA_041670605.1 Lentisphaeria bacterium | reverse complement strand
ATGATTTCCACCCAGAATGGAATTACGTGATTATGCCTCAAAAAAACAGTTAGTTGTTCAGTTAATTATTTGACGGCACCTTACGATGATAATTTCGTTTTCGTTTCTAGGTATGATTTTTCAACGCTCGTTTAGCCAAGGAGAAGACTTTCAGAAATATTCAAAGCAGATAATAATCTCCGACACAAGGTTACAGTTTGGCGAAAGCAAGTGTGGCCATACTGTGGCAATCCTCGGCCAGATGCGAAATGAAAGTCCCGTTGATTGGAAAGAAATTCATTTCCAAGTTGAGTTTAGAGATGTAGGTGGGAACCTGATTGATACTGGCCAGGAATTGAAGTATTCCTATTATCTTCCTACTCGGGAGGAAGCCGCTTTCAAAATTTCGTTTGCTAGAGAGTTCCCAACGGAATTGTATGCATCACACTCAATCAAAATTATCGAAGCAAAAGATGGCAAGCAGAGATTTTGACTCGAAGAAGTGGGGGAGGGGGCAGACGTTTACGCTCTGTGGGTGAACAAATGAAGCGGATGTACTCCCTGACGAGAAGTCTGACCCCAAGATGATGGGCGCCATGCAGTTTTATGTTCCATGGGGAGAAGGTCCGAAGAACATGGCAAAGGCTGAGTTCATGATTTGCAGCGACCGAAAACTTGTGATGAATGAGCCGGCGAAGAGCCACTTCGATTCGGTTCACGAGGAACTGAAGATGCAGACTGGCAAGGTCGTGATTCCAGACGGATCAAGGTAAGTGATTGATTGGTGATTGGGGTCGGGCCGTTATTATTTGGGGGTTGGATCAAGCTTTGAATTCCCAGCATGCAGGTTGTCCATCCAGTCGGGTGGAAAGCAGCCCCGTTTCTTCACCAAAATGGGCTGCGCCATCTGCGGCATAGGGATTGAAGGGGAAAATTGGCCAGCGGAATTCAGTGCAGGGAGGCAGGTGAATATTGCAGCCATCGAGCTTCAGGATACTGCCGAGTTCTTGGGAGCGCCAGTAGATCGGATGCTCAAGTGACAGGATGGTTTCTTCGCCATTGCTACGGCGGATGCGGTTTCCAGCTTTAATCTGGAGCATGAGTTGCTGCAGTGCCGGGCCGTTTTGTGCTTCCCCACGAAGGAAGACTTGGTCGTTTACCAGCTGGCAGGAAAGGGTGCAGCATACCGGGCCATAATGCAGGCTCAGACTGCTGCCGTCGCCGGATAGTTCAACTTGGTCCGGAAGATAACGTCCTGCGGCAAGGAAGCTGGAGAATTCAGGCTGCTCCTTGGCGTTTCCGCCTCCGACCAGCAGCCGTTTTTTGTCCTGCCAGAGCGAAAAGAAGGACTGTCGGTCCAGTCCCCAGCGGCTGTTTACCGGTGGCGCCTGAAATGCGCTCAGGCAAGCGAACCATTTTCCATTCCGGAGGATGCTGGCCTGTTTCCGGAAGCGGATTTGGAAGGCGGGCTGATCCAGATTAATAGGAGCGGATTCGTCCTCAGTCCAGTGCTGAATGGTGCTGGCAATGGCGCCACCCTGAAAACTGACAAAGTCCCGCTCTAGCTGTAACTGGCTGGCCATCAGGCGGGCCAGTTTTCTGCCTTTAGGAGTGCACAGGAAACCCGGCCAGCCAATCAGTGTCAGGTTGGAGTGGTACCTGACCCGTCCGTCGACGGTTTCCACCAGAGTCCCATCAGGATAGCAGAACGTCTGATGAAATTCTGCGGCTTTTTCCAGGGCCGGCAGAATTTCTGCATCTCCGGAATGACGGTAATACAGCCCAAGGGCATGGACATAAACGCAATTATACAGGGTACTGGGGCCGCCATGTTCTGGCCAGTAGCCATCGGAATGCTGGGCGTTGGCAATGCTACGGCACATATTCTGTCCGGCAGTCTGCCAGTCCAGGCGCTGAAAAATCTGTCCGGCGCGCCAGCAGCTCATGCCTTTCCAGGCGGGAATATTATGGATAGGAAGTTTTTCAATTTCCAGTTTTTGTCCTTCATGCGCCAAGCGGAGGCCGGTTTCCCATTCCCGGAGGCGTTCATTTCCCAGCTTATTTTTCAGAAGCTGGAAGGTTTCCAGCCAAGCATAATTGGTCCAGCACATATAGGTAAACCCCCAACGGCTGCCATCAATTTTTAAGAATTCGACCCGTCCGTCTGGCTGTTGAAACTGGCGGATTGCATCGCCACCGAGCAGAGCCATTTGCAGCAGATCCGGGTTTTGATAAAATTGGCTGTTTGGGTTGGTGTACAGCAGTGCTAGCGGATAGATAATATCCTGATTGATGATGCCCCAGCCAATATCCTCCGGACGCGCATCCGGTGCGGGCGAGCCAGTAAGAGGTTTCAGAAAACGACCGGTTTTGCTGTCAAAACGATCCAATTCTGTTTTGACGGCCTGATCCAGAATTGCGACTAGCCGAGCAGAAATCGACATTGGCGGGCTCCCTTTGAAGAGGATGAATTTGCAAGGATAAGGCGAATATTCCGTGGTTGGCTGGCAGTTTGCTCATGGCTTTGCAGGACGATGCCTGGTGCTGGAGTTGCTACTGGAATGCCGCCAGGCATCATGATGTTCAATTGTGGAGGAGTATTCAGCTATCCTCCGCATTCAGATCAGATGAGGCAGAGGCAAAGATTGCAAAGAGGCAGGGAGTCAGGAAGGGGCAATCCATGGTGTATATTGCTCTGATCCCCGTTTTAATCAGGGGTTAAAGATAATCAGATTAATTGGTCCCCAAGGTGAGGTTGGTGGACTCCCAGCAAGGTGTGGGGCAGTCCAATCTGATTTACCATTTTCTGAAAAGAGAGTTTTCTCGCCAGAAACAAAACTGATGTTTTGCTTAGCAGTGCTGATTTCTCCTTCAAAAAGCAAGCCACCCACGCTCGCATGATTGATTAGCTCAATAAAAAATATATTTTCACCTTGCTTCAGGAAGCGTTTGACATCATATTGCTGGGCTATTTTGCAATTATATCCTTCTCCAACTTTCTTGTCATTGATGTAAAGTTTAAAAGCATCGTCGCCGCAGATTCGAAAAACAGCCTTTTCTGGT
>JBAXYW010000511.1:0-3061 GCA_041670605.1 Lentisphaeria bacterium | reverse complement strand
GCTCAAGGATTTTATGATGAAGTTACCATCCATCCTTACTGTTATCCCAGCAATTTCTCCGGCGACAAATATGTCCAGTCGCCGGAAGAAAGTAACCTGGATAATAATTACCGGGTTATTTCCCGTTTAGCGGGAGGACTCCCAGTTGGCAATGGCGAATTTGGCTTTTCTATTGATCAGCAGGAAGCTCTTGGCAGTCAAGCTTCCCGCCGAATGGCTGATTACATGCTGCGTTCCTATCTTTTGACGGCCGCCTGCCCTGAAGCACGCCGTATTATGTGGTATACGGTGGCTGGCAATTATGATAGTTATTCAGTCTGGAAATGGCCTCATCCCCGTCCGCTGGTCGCCGCATATGCCAATTTAGCGCAATTGTTGGACAAAACCACGAATCCGGAAGAGTTGCAATTAGGCAGCCTGGTGCGCGGTTTGCTTTTGAGCAAAGAAACTGCCTCGCTGGCCGCTTTATGGTGTCCAAGCGAACGGGAAGTTGAGTTTGCCTTGCCGGTCAATAGTGGAATCCGCATTTTGGACAGTATGGGCAATCCACTCAATGAAGCCCACACTTTAACCTTAAGTGGCAGTCCATTGTTTTTCCTGTATGAGCAAAATGCAGCGCAACTGACGGAACGGCTAAAAGCCGGGAAACTTCTGATTCAGCCAGTACAACTGCAACTGCGTATTGAAAACCAAAACTCCCTGAAACTTCTGTTGACCAACCAACAAAATGAAGAACTGGCCGGCAAAATTCAATTACAGGTGCCGCTGACCAGTGGAGCTGCAACAACGCTAAATACTGAATTTTCCCGTTTGCGCCCAGGAAAAACCGAAATACTGACTTTAGCTTTACCAGCACCGCTTGACATTACTGCTCTGAGCCAAGGCCATTTTTTTACTGGTGTTGTCAGCACAAAGTATGGTGAGATACCGGTTAAACAAAAATTAGAGCTGCTCCCCTGTCACAATGTCAGTGACAAAATTACGATCGATGGTTTTTTGCATGAATGGCAGGAGCTGCCGGCGATTGAGCTGAACAGCAGCCTGTATCTGTTCCCGCCGGATGCCGCTTCGCACTCCCTCTGGAGGGACGCTTCAGATCTGGGACTCAAAGTCTGGCTGGGCTGGAACCAAAACTACTTTTATTTTGCCGCTCGAGTTTATGATGACGTGCATATAAATAAGCAATCAGCGCAGAATGTCTGGGCCGAAGACTGTATCCAGATGGCTTTTGATACCTTGAATGATGCCATGAGCACCGGATACAATGATGATGACCGGGAATTTAATCTCAGCCTTTCCAAGCTGGAAAAACAAGCCGTGATTGGGCAAAGCTGGCCACCACCATCTCGGATTCCGGAAGGCTGTTTGCTGGCCGCCCAAGTCAGCGAAGGTTATATCGATTATGAACTGGCCATTCCTTTTGCGGCTCTAAAGCCATTGCAAGCTGTTACCGGATCCGTTTTTGCTTATAACTTTGTCGCTACTGATGTGGATGTCAAACGCATCGATTATTGGATGGGCTTGACTTATGGTATCTGTGGTGGAAAAAATCCCTCGGTTTTCAAAAAATTCATTCTGTTGCCTCCATGGCAACCGTGAACCGCAAAGCATTGAATCATAAAGAAGATGCCTCTGCAACAAAAATGCCGAAAGCTATTGTTCGATTCAGCATTTTGCCGCAAATCAGGAATTTCAGGTTTTGCAATGATCATGACGATAAAAAAACCTTCGCAGCAATTTATACTGACTTTATTGCTGTTGTCGTGGCTTGGGCTGCGTGGCGCTGAACCGCTGACTTGGCAAGCGGGCGAGACGCTCAACCATCAACATAAAAATTGGTTGGACATCAGTTCCTCGGAAACACTCTTACAGGTGCGTAGTTCAGGCTATGTTTTGCAGCTGGATGCCAAACGTAATTATATCCTCAACGATTTTTATGAAACCACGAATAACTGGCAACTGCTGGAAAATATCTCTTTCTCACTGGCTGGTCAGCAGGGGGCAACGCAGATGGAAACGTATTGCGGCAATCGTGTCACGGAGTTACAGCTGGAATTACAAGAACATGCGGTCGAATTGATTATCAAACAAACCTGGCCAATGCTGCAATTGACAAAATGCTGGAGCTTTTATCAACAACAGCCATTTGTACGACTGATTTATAAAATAACCATGAGCGCTGACTGGCAATGCGGACGGGCAACCCTCAATCTGGTTACCGCTTCCGGTATGCAGGCAGTGGCATATCATGCGAATGAGGTTGTTAACTATCGTGCCAACACCGGTGCAACTTGGTTTAATCTGCCGCGCAGCGATCAACAACGTTGGCTGGGATATGTCAATGATAACAATAGCGCCGGAGTGGCGTTGATTGGAGCAGACCCCTGGAATTGGCAGGAACTGCCAGGACAATTGTTATCGTCAGCACGAAAAGATGGCGGATTTTCAGTCGAATTGATCAAATGGGGTAAACAAGAATTACGACCGGGAGATCAAACTACAATAAATATTTTCTTGGCACCTTTCACCGGTAGCGCTGGCGATCAAGGCCCCGCCCTGCAACAACAGATTGCTCCAGGCTTTTGAGGGACTCTAATACTAATTTCCCCTCTTCCGGTTTTAGCCCGCATTCATAGTACAGGACTGCGTCAAAGGCGAGCTTCAGCTCGGGCTCGTAGTACAGTCCCCGTTCCCGGATTCTCCCCAGAATGTAGCCGGAGCTTCCAGCTCCGGATCCTCCCCGCTCCCAAAAAGGTCATTTCGGGACAGGTACGTTCGTCGGATACGCGCGTTTGTAGTTCGGGCTGCGTTGCCCCAGTAGGCGTTAGGGCGTGCGACGGCCTGACGAAGTTTAAAAAGCGGGAGCTGCGCTCCCGCACTCCATATGAATGCGCGTGTGTAGTTCATGCTTTAGACCGCTTTCCCGTTCCCGGATTCTCCCCAGAATGTGGCCGGAGCTTCCAGCTCCGGATCCGTTCCCGCTCCCGAAAAGGTCATTTCGGGACAGGTACGTTCGTCGGATACGCGCGTTTGTAGTTCGGGCTGCGTTGCCCCAGTAGGC
>JBAXYW010000510.1:0-3068 GCA_041670605.1 Lentisphaeria bacterium | reverse complement strand
TTTCCAGGCGTGCCTGCAGATCCCAAAAAGCCGTGTCGAAGGCCGCTTTGGCAAACTCATTGCCGCGAATCGGATCCAGCAGCGACTGAAGCACTTCTCCACTCGCAATCTCGCGTCCAAGAATGCGCGGCGCAATGAAGTCGCGCGCAATGACAAAACTAGTGTTATCAGTATAAGGCGAGAAAAACGGCCCGCCGCCCGGCGCGGATTCACCCCATCCCGTTAAACCGCCACTTTCCAGGGAAACCAGAATGGAATTGAAAGCTGACTGGCTGCCAAAAGCCGTGATATATGGACGCTTGATCGGATTGCAGATGCGGCGTATGCTGATTCGCTCGATTTTCATCTCAGGTTGCCTCCAATGTTATTTCCTAAAGTTAAAATGTAGCGAAGCAATTGATTTTGTCAATAGAAAAGTTTTCTTTATTGATACCATTTAGCGATTCATCAAAGGAGAGACGAATGGTTGGAACGGACCTAGTTAAAGTATTTTCTGGCGATTGCCGAAGAATTGCATTTTGGCAAGGCGGCAAAACGGCTGCATGTCTCTCAGCCGCCGTTAAGTGTGCAATTACGCAAACTGGAAGAGGAGCTGGGCATCGTCCTATTCCGGCGTAGCAACCCGCGATGCCTATCCAACCCTCCGGATCGGAGATTACACTCGAAAAACTATTCACAACAAATTGAGAATAAACCGGATAAAGACTATAAAATCAGACAAAAAAAGCTAAAAGTTGGCAATTTGCCGATGAATTGTTTAGGTTGTGGGGACGTTCGGGCGTAAGCTATGAAGCGCAGGTATCCTCATCGGCATCCCGTATCGCAGTTTGTTGTCGTCCTGAAAAACGGAAGTGTTGTAGCGTGTTGGCTTATTCCGTTTTCACCAAGATCAACAGTTGTGCGGACTGGTATTTTTGGCCAGATTTGCTGAAGGTATAATCCGGGTGTCCACTGGCATTGTTACCGATACCAAGATCAGCATTTTTTGCCGCCCTGAAATTGTTAAACGCAAAGATCGTTTGTTTTTCCTGATAGTTATGCAACTGCATACACGCATAACCGTCACTATCGGAGTTCCCACTGTCACCAAAATCATATTGTTGATCACTGGCTCCGGGCACTTGGCCTTGGTTGCTTGGTTGATAATTACCGCTCCAAAGTTCCAGATTCCCATCGGCAAAATTTCCGTTTGTCACGCCCGTCACATTGCTGTTAACGAATAAATTCTCCACTTTCTGCTGAAAAAATATTTTAGCGGCGGCATTGGGTAAGGCAAGCTGTTTCAAATCTTGGGTAAAAGGGTCCATTGCGGCAAAAACAAAACGTTGCTGCTGGTCAACACCATGTAGACAAAGAAAATAGGCGATTTTTTTGACTTTGCCGTTGACTTTTTCGCGATTATCAAGCATATATGCCGGGCGTCCATTCCAAGCGTTGAAGGGATTGATGGCATAGAGAACTTGGTATTCCTTGGCCTCCGGAACCAGTCGATCAAGCTGCAGACGCACCGGAATCTCTAGCGAGGCCTGAAAAGCTCCGGCTGGCAGCTGATTTTCGTTCACCAGATTCGTGCTGACATCATGACGCCAGGCATAACGAACCGAATAGGGAACGGCAACTGCGCTGTTGCTCAAGATAGCTTCATTTTTCCGCAATTCCGCTTCGGCAGCTTGAAAAATACCGTCTGCCCCAGCGATCTCAAAATATTTAGCCTTTTTGCCATCCTTGGTAGCCAGTTTACTGGCATTGCGAAAGCGGACAATTAACTTGTCATTTTCAACGAGTAATTCTTGAAAAAAAGGTGATTCTGCGACCACGTTTTGTTTTCCATAATCACGTTTCAGAGCCAACAATGCCAGCCGGTTACCAACATCTTGCTTGTTACGGGGATGTATGTCTTTGAAATTGCCGATGTCGTTGATTACCGCCATTCCGGCGAAAGCGTCCTCATCAGCGTAGAGTTGCTGCGCTTCCCACATCTGCGGCAGACGATAGGGATCCCCATAATTATAAGGTGCCAGCTGTACAAAATACAAGGGCATAACGGGATTTTGGAACTCATGACGCCACCCAGCCGCCAAGGCGTGCATCTTATCGCGATAAAGCAGATTGTCACCCATATTAGAACACCCCTGGTACCAGAGCATGCCTCGGAGCTGAAACGGAGTCAATGGAGCAATCATGTTGTTGAACAATACGGTTGGCTGCCTATTATTTTGCAGACGTATGCCTTCTGGAAAAACTGGCAGATCCGGCAGTTGCCGACCAGCTGTAAAAGCTGCTTGGGCGCCTTTAAGCCAGGACTCCATCGCTGCAATGGCAATTGGGGTAAGTTCCAAATATTTTGCTGAACCTGGAATATTGACTTGCACGGATTGGTAAATATTCTGCAGCGATTCCTGGGTTGAAAAACCGTATTCACTAATCCACGGTTCGATTCGGGTGCCGCCCCAGCTAACGTTAATCAAGCCAATCGGCACCTGTAATTCCTGATGTAATTTACGCCCGAAAAAATATGCCACCGCCGAAAAACCGGCCACGCTGGAGCGCCCGCAAGGGACCCATTTTTTCCCGGGGATATCGGTTTGTCTGGCCATAGAAATAGCATAAGTATTGCCCTGAAAAAGCCGGATATCAGGATAGTCTGCTTGTTGTAATTCTGCTTCGGCATTATCAACATTTTGGGTGCGCCATTCCATGTTGGATTGCCCGGAACAAATCCAGACTTCTCCCAGCATGACATTGTTAAACTTCACGGTGTTGTCGCCTTTGATGATCAATTCATAAGGTCCGCCGGCTGACTGTGGCGCTAGAACTGCCAGCCACTTGCCATCAGCGTCAGCTACCGCCTGAGAGACACTATTGCCCAGACTAACTCGGACTTCTGCACCCGGGGCTGCCCAGCCCCAAACCCGTAATTCCTTGTCGCGTTGCAAAACCATGTTATCACTGAATATCGACGGTAAACTTAGATCGGCAGACAAAAAACCGGAACAAGAAAAGAGCAGAAAAAAGATCCAAAACATGGTACGCATAACAACTCCTTATCGATTTTTAACGCTAACAGT
>JBAXYW010000509.1:0-3079 GCA_041670605.1 Lentisphaeria bacterium | reverse complement strand
TGTCCTTTTTTTGAAAAATCATCAAGGCCTACTCTCTCGAAAGCACCCTGTTCAAGATTTGCAAGGTGATCTATTTCCTCTGGAGTAATGCCTTCCTTTAATTGAAGACTTCCATCCTCACCTTGAATAACAAGCCCCTCGGACACGGCAACTGACATAGCTTCTTTCTGGGCATTTATGATGTTCCTGCGCTGTTCTGGTGGAGTCCTGACAATCTCATCACTACCAAACACCCTGGCCAGCTCGTTTGTTTCGGCCTGGCTCACTGGCGGCAAATCGTTTACTGCCTCCCCTTCTTCTCCAAACCAATCCGACGCAAACTTTCCCTTTGCTTCTTTATCAGCTTTGGTGTTACCAGCAGGCGCCTTGCCTTTCATAACAGACTGCATTTGCGCCATGCCAATACGGTATTCGAGAGATTTGCTCAGAGAATCATTTTCTTCAGCTTCTTTCATTACATGCGCAAAATCAAACAAACCGGATCCTCCGTGCTTTGTGAAAAGCGTCTTTTCTATATTTGCCGGATCTGGCTCCCCATTGACTTCATAACCGAGTGACTGCAAAACAGACGGACGCGACATCGGATTACCCTGGAGATCAACAGAACCCTTAACCAAAGATGGGCGCGGCATAATCAAAGTCTGCAAACAGGCCAGCTTGTCAGCTTGTGTCAAGTCTGAACTGCGGTAATCCTTGAACGCTTGGTTTACCATCATCCATTCCTGCTCTTCTGGCTTGGCATCCTGAGTAATCTCGCGGATCATATTCAACGCATTCGACGCACTCCCGCCATTAAACTCCATAATCTCAGCAGCATTACTGCCAATGAATCTGCCAACGGGATTGTTCCTTGTCGCATTATACGAAATGGCCTTACGAGCAGACAGCTCTTCTTTAATTTCGCTGGCTGCGCTTGACATGATCTTGTTTACGTTCTCTGGTGTCGCGGCAAGGCGCTTCCCGTCCCCCCATTCAACGTACGGGACGCCATCTTTGCCTTGATTTATACTGGCTCCCATTCGTTTAATGCCACGGTTCAGGCGATCCCCGGCAACCGTATCCCCAGACGAATACGCTTTTAACTGATCCTGCCAGTATGCAAGCTCGTAATAGCCTTCCATTTTAGGCGAATCCATCATTTGCTTGCGCTCTGAATCTGACAAAGATTCAAACTCTGGAGACGAACTGAACATTTCCTGATATCTTTTCTTGACGCCAGGCAAAGATTGTTTCATATGTTCAGCATGAAGCGCGTCCATAGCTAAATCTGTCTTTGTCATAGACAGCTTGTTTTGCGCTTTGCGTTCAGTAGGATACATACTTGCGTCAAGTTCCTGATTTTTGAGAGTTTGCGCGCGAACATCTGCGCCCTTATTCCATTCATCAATCCTCGCGCTCTCATAGCCACGTTGCTTCGCCTCGTTCTCTTTCTGTGCTTTACGATCTGGCTCGGCATCACGGTATTCAAGTAGCTTCTGGCGATTAACTTCACGCTGCAATTTCCGGTCACGGTATCCATCCGTATCTTTCCAAACCTGCAAAGCACGACCAAGAACCGATCCTCTATCCGCCAGGCCATCAACTGCCGTATCCCACATTTCATGCGGAAGACTTTTCTTTTGTTCACTATCCATTGTCAACTACCTTGAATTTGTGCCATCAATGCCTTGAGCTTTGCATCCGCATCTTCGCTTCTTGCAGGGCTATGATCTACAGATGTTTCCTGCGGTATGGACATATCCGGGGCTTCAACTGCTGGCAGGGAAACTTCCTTGAGTTTTTTCCCTTCTTCGCTTCGCGCCTTTTTGTTCACCTCGTGAACATCCTTTGCCGCATCCCACGCCTCGGCAAACATTTCCTTGCCAGGATCAGCAAAAGCAGGCGTCGTGATTGTTGCCCCTGCGGGTTGTGCTTGCGCTGCTTGAGAAACATCAGCGGGTGGTGTCATTGAAGACTCCGCAGGCGCCGCGGTGCCAAGCATTGCGGATTCTGGGACAGATCCTCCAGAACTGGTTTTTGTCGGATCGTTTTGCGTCGCGTGTGCCTGTATTGCTTTGCCTACTAATTCACCCATATTATGCTCCTATTTCCAATCTGTATTCTATGGCATGGAATGGCTTACCGTCAACGACGCGCTTATACCAAGGAACCTGACCGCAATCCCGGAAACCCATGTTCAACACAAGAAGGCGAGCGGCTCTATGATTTTCCAGAATGTAAGCAACAAAGCATTGGATTTGAACGCCATCAGAAGCGTAATCCTTGATTGCCACATCCTTAACCAGTTTTACACATTGCAGAGCAGAAACCTTCCTATCCCAGAAAGCATGAGTTTCAACCTCCCCGTCATCGTGTAATACGCAAAGCTGGAATCCCAAAAAGCGTGTCGGATTATCGTATTCGTCAATCTCAAATACACCATAAGCACGATACCCACCAGAATGTATTTGCGAAAAAAGATCGTAAATCCCGTAATACGTTTTCCAAAATGGAGTTATGTATTTCTGGATATGCGGCTTGAGCATGAATGGAGACAAAAAGGACAAGGTTGATTTAGTTGCAGGGAGACGCTTGCAAACAATGCGCATACAACACCTCCCATTTTCACAAAGAAACGCTGCCCTGTGCGTTCCAGGAGCTTGACTTCCCTTTCGACTTCGACCAAGACTCGCTCTTCGAGTCGGAGCTGCTGGTGCCAGCAGATTCACTTTCGCTTGTTCCCTGCGCTGTGCTTATTCCTTGCGATTCGCTTGTACCCTGGCCAACGGAACTGCTGTGATATTCTGCGGAACTTGTCGGCTTTGCCATTTGATCTCCCATCAAACCAAGCAAAGTAGTCTTATTGGCCTGCGAAGCCGTTAGTTGATTATAATAAGCCTGTGCAAGGCTGCTGGAACGAGCGCGATTATTTGCTGCTTTTAGTGCAGAGTTTACTCCTCCTGCGCTGGACAACCCTTGTTGCGCCAACGTCTGATCGGTTGCTTTCCCAGCAGCATCATAAGCCGTATTGACCGCATTCGCATTCTGCTCCATCACCGCATTATTCGCTGCTGACCCAGGAGTGTTCTCCGCAATCGCA
>JBAXYW010000508.1:0-3079 GCA_041670605.1 Lentisphaeria bacterium | reverse complement strand
CCTGATGATTGGTGCGCAGATACCAGGGAGTCCCATTCGCTAACTTTTCCCGGGCATCTAAATTCACCCCCGGCACAGCCAGAATACTGACCTTTTGAAATAGATGAGGGTCTTGTTGCAAAAATTGGCGCAGCACTGGCACGATCAACTCCGGACCAGCTTCTCCGGCGTGGATCAGCCCTACCAGAGCCAGCCGTTGCGGACTCGAACCTATCTGTACGGCCGGGATTTCTCGTCCCTGAGCTGTATAACCACAAGTAAAAACCTGCACCAATTCTGGATTCAATTCAGCTAGGCTCTGCATTTCCTGCTGGATTTTTTCATAGGGCCACCAGACTTCCATCTCTCGCACTCGCACTGGAATGGGGCCTATGGGTTGAGAAGTTCTGGTCTGTATCCAATAAGCATAAGTTTTACCGATGACGGCGGTCGCATCCCGATACTCATAACGGCGTTTTTGCGCAGCCGGTAATTGCCCCTCGAACAGCAGATCAGCACCACTAAACTCCAGGTTGAGAAAAAATTCTTCGTAATCATCATTGAAAACAAATGCTACTTCTTGCCGCCAGATTCTGGTTGAAGTGAATTCTGTTTCATCCTGACTCTGGAAGAGAGGGCTGCTTTTCAGCCAGGAAAGTAGAACTATGCCCCGGTCAAGACGGCCTATTAACCTCGATATCGGCTTTTGCATTGATCTGCCTAGTTGATCCTTAGATAAATCTGGTTAATTATGCACTGTAGTTGTCTTTTATTTTTTCTTAAAATCCAGGAGAATGTCTAGAATATAATTCTGACTCCTGTATTCGTCAATGATCTTTAGGTATTCTTTGACCAGCCTGATGCTTTTTCACAGTGAGGGGGATTTCTGTCAGAGGCATTCCCTTCTTGGCAAATCTAAAAGCATTTACTGCAATTGTGTTTTGACAACTTGGCGGATATATTAGTCGAAGCGGAATGTTCATATTTTCCGCGATTTTTCTTGACACGTCAGGAATAAGGAGTGATGTGATGAGTAAATTAGCTATCAATGGCGCCAATGCCTTGGAATTTGCTGCTAACTGTCGTAAACTGGATTGGCTTACCGGTCAGCGCTGCCACAGCCAATAAACTGAAAGACTTAGATCTGTCCCGAGCTTGTCCTTTAATAACTAGGCTGAACAGAATTTTGAAAAGGTTTTTGTTGATCACCATAGCGCCAAGTACAGCATCTTTATGGGTAATGGTACCGTGACTTTGGAATGCGCTTTGGAAGCCCTAGGTATCGGCCCTGGCGATGCAGTCATTGTCCCAGCGTTGACTGGGAGCGCTACTGCTATGGCTGCTTGCATAGTTGCTGGTGCCAAGTTGAAGGTATCAGCGGCAATTATCCATAAAATTTGGGAAAATCGTGAGGAACTGAAAGTATGAAAGCAGGCTTCGCTAGTTGTGATATAACTCCTCGTGTCGGCGTGGAATTAAGTGGTTTTGGTCCTTACCGACTTCGGCACGCTATCGCAGTGCGTGACCGTCTGGAAGCCCGGGCGGCGGCGTTTATGGTGCAAAAAAAAATGGCTGTGCTGATTGGCTGTGACTTGATTGGGCTCAGCCGTGACTTAGTGCAAAAAACCCGGGCCATTATCAGGCAAAGCGTAACGAGCTTGACGGATGCAGATATAATGCTTAGTTGCAGTCATACGCATTCCGGTCCTGCCACCGCTGAATATACCGGCTGGGGTGAAAAAGATTTGCCATATTTGGCAAGCTTGCCATACAAAATTGCCCAAGCCGGTATTGATGCTTGCCGACAAATGCAACAGATGGAACTATCTACGGCCCTAATTGCCTGTGAAGGCATCGGCATAAACCGGGAATACGACCGGAATGCCCCAAGTCTGGCAGAGGCCCTCAAAGAAGATTGGCAGCCGGCACGTGCGGAACTGACTGATACTAACTGCCGGGTCATAAAATTTACCACCGCCGAAGGAGAAATGAAAGGATTTATGGCCTACTTTGGCTGTCATCCAGTCGTTTGCTCGGAAGACTGCCGCTATATTCATGGAGATTATCCCGGTATTGCTATGCGTAATCTGATGCGGGAATTCCCTGGCAGCGTCGGACTGTTTTTGCAAGGAGCGCAAGGAGATGTAAATAGCTGCGTCGTCCATCAACCAGAATCGGACTCTCTTTTGGCACTGGATATTATCGCCGGGCGCTTTGCTCGGGCCGTCCGCCAAGGATTGCAACAAGCCCAAAAGATGCCAGTAACACAACTAAAAACAGCGGCCAATCAGGTGAACTTCAGCACCAATCCGGTTTTTTCTATGGAACACCTGCAGGATCTGCAAGCCGAAAAGGAAAAAATCCTGCATCGTCCGGAAGCTGATGACCAGACGAAGGAAGTGCGTATGGCTATGGTGCAGCTATTGGGAATACTCCGGATGCAGGAATTCCTGCGCTCCGGTCAGAAAAGCATTGTCGGAGAAGTCCAGGGTATCCGGCTCGGGCCGCTGGAATTTCTGGGCTCCCCCTTTGAAATTATGCAGGCAATCAAAAATGATGTATTGGCTGCTGCCCAGGCACCTATCCCGCTAGTTATGGGGCAATGCAACGGCTCCAATGGCTATGCAGTAGACAAACAATGCGCCACCCGAGGCGGTTACGCCACCGATACCGTCCCACTCATCAATGGTATGCTACCTTACCGCGATATCCATAACGAATTGCTGCAAGCACTGCTTGAACTGGAGCGAAAACTGGACTCATAAAAAATGGCTCTTCGGGAAATTTAATGGGTTGATTTTCTTCTTAAATGTGCTCTTTTGACCCAATTCTACAGCCTCAAAACGCCACTAATTTTACGCAGTGTTTTTCATAAGTCATTGCCCATCAACGAAAAATTAGAACCGTGTGACAAATGTTTTTTCCCTTGTGGCTATGCCGCCTCGAAAAATTACCCCCAAACCCAGGACTCAAAGATCGACCTCCGATTCCTTTCGATTCCTTTTTTGCGTTGCAAATGGATGCAATTTCAAAAGTTGCTACCATCAAGCGGCCATTCCAGCCAGTAATGCTGCGTAAAAATTGCTGCAAGCCGAATTTT
>JBAXYW010000507.1:0-3093 GCA_041670605.1 Lentisphaeria bacterium | reverse complement strand
TGCATTTGCCAGGTGACAATACCGGCCTCCGGGGCTTTGCCCTGCCAGCTTTTGCCACTGTCCGGCAAAACGTCCTTTTCCTTCAAAGCCAAGCCGGCACCAGCGAGCTCCATTTGGTAGGACAAGGCTCTGCTGCTGGCAAGCGAGACCTGATACTCTCCATAATTGAGCTTGCCCGGCCAGTTCAGACGAACATTCAGCCCATCATTACGCAAGTCAATGCGTCCCAAATTCTTGAAAAACATGGACTGCGCTTTTTCGATATTCCAGCAGATCCATTTATTGTAAAAATCGTTGTATTCCGGCCGGTGCATGCAAAACTGCATTGCCAGAGTTTCAGGCTTTGCAATGCCTAACAGAGCAAATGGAATTGCCAGTTCAGCGCTCCAGCCATCCTCCTGCACAGACGTCTGATGTTCAAAATCAGCCGCGACCCATTCGCCGGCCGGATTCCGGAAATCCCAGGCGTTGTTTGGAGCCACAGCCAATTGACAGTATTCGAGCTCTGATTTTCCGGAAGTCCGCCAGGACAGCTCAAATTCACTGCCTTCAAAGACTTTTCGATCCATACTGTTGGATTCAGCCGTTTGCCGCAATTCCGGTGTTTTTGCCTGAAATCCGAGCAGCAGTCTTTTTCCGTCATGTTTGAGCATGACTTCCGCCTGAAAATCGCTGTTGAAGATTCCGTTGCCATTCATACGGGCCAGCGGAAACAACGTCGCATCGGCCCACTCTGCGGCATCCGGCTTGCCGTCGATTGCCGGTAACAGAGAGCTGAGCGGAACCGGAGCAATCGCTTGAGCCGAACGGCTGCTGCCGGCCTGCGATAATGCATACAGCTCCTTGACCTGCACACCATTGAAAGTCTGATCATAGATTTTTACCCCGGCAAACTCGCAAACCTGCTGCTTGTTCGCTTTCCAAAACAGCTTCGGCATGAACCACAGCTTCCAATCCGGATTGAGGGGTTTCTCCACCGGCAAACCATAACTGACGCTGCCGACCTCCTTGCCGTTGATATAGGCACATATATCCATAGAACTCCAGGTCAGCACAACCAGACTCCACTGATTGGCCTGCAGCAGGTCTGTCGCCAAAGTGTTATGGGCATAAACCGTGCGCCGTTCCTTCCCAAGCGGCAACATGGAGCGGAAAGATACCTGCATCTGCCCGTTCTCTTTCGGAGAAGTGTAGGCCACATAAAATAATTTTGACCAGTTGCGCCCTAAACCGGCATCAATGGCCATGATGGGAACAAATTTGCTGCTTCCTTCCGCCGGCTTCAACTGGTTGCCCCAGCCCACCGGCTTGATCCAGAAAACCAGCGTGCCACGGTTGATATTAAGCCAAGATGGATCCAACGCATAAGACAAATCATCGGCAACCGACAAACGGAAACTGTTGCCACCATCCGGAGCTCCGGACCGCTCTATCACCGGTTCAACCGGCCCTGCCAACGCAGATACCTTACCGGCATTGGTTGCAGCATTGAGCGTATCGCTGAAGTCCAGCGTGAAGATCGGCTGTTGAGCAATGACTGCCAATAACGCAAACGACAAAAAACACACGGTTCCCAACCAGCATTTCAACATGCTCTTCCTCCTGATTCCATATTCAAAAAAAACTTTTCCATCACTGTCAAAACGACAGACTGAGGCAGACACCCGGCCTGATCAATGTAAATAATACCAAGCACGTTGATAAATTTTCACATCCGTTGCAAAATAACCCGCCCAATCTTGCCGAGCCTTGAAATCCACATGCCAGTCCAGCCAAAGATAATTCGAGGTAGTATTTCGGTCATGCCGATAACTGATTTTGCTGCCATTATAATCGGTTGGGGTACCATATGAGGGAGCCACTTCGCAAAGAACCAGGCGTTTCGACGCCTGACTGACAGCCGATACTTTCCGATAAATCGCGGGAAAGGGACTGCCGGCGGCGCGGTCATATCGCAAATAATGCATGGTTGCATAATTGAAAGTGCCAACCCCTTTCGGATCGGAGGGCGGCTCCTGGTCACACCAGAACTGCCGGTAAAACGAGCTGTTGTATACCCCGGGCTTGTACTGCGACATGTAACCAGCAGTGGCCAACAGACCAACCCCACTGCTGCCACCAGGAAACGTGTCTTCATAATCCTCCGTATACATAATATAAAAGGCCCCAATATTCTTCAATTTATTCATGCAACTCGTCTTTAACGCTTTCGCACGCGCCTTCGACAAGGCCGGCAGCAGCATCGAGGCCAGGATCGCAATAATCGCAATCACAACCAGCAACTCGATCAAAGTAAAAAACTTACGATGCATCATAAAAACACCTCCATGCACAACTGGAATATCGGAATCATCATCATGTTTGAACTGTCAATTCAAATTATAATAATCAATCTCGATTTGTCAAGCATTATTATTTGATTATTTGAATTTTGTTTTTTGCAAAGTAGTGTGTCAGTGAAACCGGGTGACAGTGGTATTTTTTTACAACAAAAGACACAAAATGACCCGAAAAAATTTCATGGAGAGTACGACGCATGCTAGCAGTCAACGCTGCTTCCATGAAATTTTTCGGGTCATTTCGTGCTTTTCGTTGTTCAAAAAGAATCCCTCCGTTACCAGCTTTACTGAAGCATTACCCAGCTTCACTGACGTATTACTTTGCAAAATATACCGCCGCGCACTTTTCTGACTGTTCTTTATTCCCCTGCATGCTCTCTGGTTTGCAGGTAATATTTTGCTTTTGCAGTGATCATGCTGGCGACTTCCTGCTGGCGGAGATCATTGAGATAATACCAGAATTCCCAGCCGACGAAATAGTTCATGATCGCTTCGCTGTCACACTTCGGCTGAAAGTACAACTGCACGTTGTTGTTTTGACAAGCGATCGTCAACTCACTGTCAGCGGGCTGTACCGCCGGATGGATTGGCTGTGCGATAAAGTGCCGGGTCATCTGCTGCTGAATGTCCGGTTCCAGCAGTTTTTTCAACAGGCGCAGGCATTCCTCAGGAAAGGGGCAGTCTCGCCGGATGGCCGCTGTCAGGGGGATCAGCAGCAGCTTTTCGCCATTGGCATAGGGCAGAAAACGGATTC
>JBAXYW010000506.1:0-3110 GCA_041670605.1 Lentisphaeria bacterium | reverse complement strand
CCACCATATTACAACGGATTTATGTACCACATCATGCAAATTAAGGCAAATCTAAATATTTTATTACTGCCCGGACGAAATCGCCGTGATACTGTGCCGCTGTCCGTTCCGACACTGGCGGATTGAGTTGCATTGCCGCGCCCGCTATGGTATGCGTTTTGTCCCAGCGAGTCAGCCTTACGACTTTTAGGCGGCTTGTCCCATCGCGGTAGTGCTCTGTCTCTCGGATTGCGGCCCTGACAGCATCCAATTCCCTCTGGTCTCCGCTGGATAGCGTTCTCTCTACCGCGTCCGCTGTCGGGTTCGAGATTGTCCCGCCGCCCGGCATACCGTTATAGCTTGCTGTGATTGACGTTTCGCGCAGTTGTTTTTCTTTTTCGACCAGAATCGGATATTCCTGCACCACCCGCAGCGCTCCCCACCACCATTTATCGCGTGGTCTGCTCATGTACTCTCCTTTCTCTCAATCAGCGTCATAATCGCGTAGTTTGCCAAATCCATCAGAGTATCATCAATGGATTCGTCCTTAACCTGTGCGCCCGATTTGAGCAGAGATTTCAGCCGGTTTAGCTTGTCCTCCAAACGAATGCACGGCATTGTCATCCCGTACTCTTTGAAGCCCTTTCCGAAAGAATCACCGTAATCGTGGTTTTTGCGCTCATACAGAGCGGTCAGGTCGGAGCAGATGGCGGCGTGAGTGGTTGCCTTGCTAGATGTAGGCTCCGGCTGTTCCGGCATTTCGCGCTTTTCTTCCGCCGGAATCCACTCTGTTGGAGTTTCATCTCCATCAGAAGATGAAATACATAAACTACATTCGGGAGCATTAAACCTTTTTCTTCCGCAATTAAAGCATCCTTTTGTTTTCATTTATTCCCCTTTCCATCGTCAACGCTAACAATTCAGACTTTGCCAAGCGGTTCTAGTCGCATTGCAACGGCCTCTTTGGTGGCAAACACGCCGTCCCGCAATTCGACGTCTGCCACGATACGAACAAATTCAGTGTTCATCCCATAGCCTCCGTAGTTCATCTACGCTTACAAAGTTCTGCACCGCCGTCACATTCCCGCATTCCCTCCGCACCTGCAAAATCGTATGTACCAACCAAGGCGGCTTTACTTTGATAGTTCGCGCTTCGATCGTAGCATCGCCGGTCCTGCGGGTTAATGACGTTTCCTGATTGTCGCAGATCGCATTGTGCAGCATTCTTAAATCATTCTCTGATAGTAAATTCAGGGCGTGTCACCTGCCTTTAATGCGGCTTCGGCGGCTTCACGGGTGAGGAAGGCGGTCTTACCGAAGTCATAGTCTGAATCTTCTCTGTCGTTTATCATGCTGATATTGTTTTCGTCAATGTAGAAATATCCGACTATTTCAGTCACAATTTTATTTTGCTTGTCGATACAGTACACCGTATCCCCAGCCTTGCACGGCAGTACCGCACACCGCCCGTCCTTCTCAGCAGCAAGCAGGTCAGCAATGTGCTTTGATCCGTACCGTTCAATCATTCCAGCCAATTCAACTGCCCGCCCCCAGCGATGCATAAAATTAGCGATTTCCTCCGGCTCCATGCCGGTATCCTCGTAGGCGGCGAGACGATCAACGTCTTTTCCGCGGTGATCTATCCCGTTTTCCCAATCTTCAACGTGCCATCCGTCAGGCCGTTTAATGGTTAATCGTTCCATGCTCATTCTCCTTTCAGCAGTTCGCGCGCTCTTGCGGCTGCCGCGCATACTCCGATGCTGTGTTCGCGCTTGCGGTTACCTGATTTCTCGTTTGAAATCATGTATTCCAGCTTCTGCAATGCAGCTTTGTAAGCATCCCGTTCCGCTTCTGCTTTCTCGGCACGGGCGGTCAGTTGTTCATTGATTCTCCGCAGCCTCGCATTTTCAGCCATCTTTCCGTCAACTGTTTTTTTCGTATGATGGTAGTCAATTAGCTCTTTCTGCGCCTCTTCCAGAGCATCGCAGAGACCAACTATGCAATTTTCTATTGAAACGCTGTACCCGTTTTTGCGTCCTTTCTCGCACAGTTCCCGTGCCTTCTTAATCAGTTCGTTCATTGCGTGGCCTCATTCCTGCGCTTGTATCTAAAGCAAGCGCCATTATTTTCATCAACATAAGTTTCTTTTTCGTCACAGAACTGTATTCCGTCTCCCGGTTCACCGTTAAAACACTCACAAGACGAGCATATATTTATTTCTTCCATCATCATTCCTCCGCTGGCTGACGGAGCCATCTTGTCCAACACCGGTCGCAAGCATCCCAGCCGTCCGCGTCCTTCCGACAATCCCAGTCCATATCAGGCGGGCAGCCGTCGGACACCACCCGGGCAAGAAAACGGGCGTGTTCCTCATCGCTCATGCCCCGGATGCGGTCGGCGTTGGTTGGCTTGTAAAAATCAGGCTGTGTAAGGTCGGTAGTCCTGCGGTTCCAATCCAGTTCGGCCCCAAGCGTATTCGGGAACCAATCGCCAACCGAAACATGAGTGCCACAGAAAAACTTGTATTGCATCGGGTATCCTTCGACCTGAGATAAAACAGGTTGCTTTTTGCAGATGGGGCACGGCTTCAATTCACTCATTTTGGGCCTCCTTTTCAGCGCACTCCCGACATAACAGCCGGTAATCCAGCGTAATTCTCCCATGGCTAGGCGGGATGTATGTGCGGCATTTATCGCAGGTGCAGCCATGGAAGTAGTTTTTATCCATCCCGTCCGCCCTCCCCGGCCTGCGCGGCCTTATCCAGCGCGCCATAATTCAAAATCAGGTCAATGTTCATCTCGGCGCACAATTCCTTGAGCTTTTCAAATTGCGGCTTATTAAACTCTTTTTGGTACTGGATTGTCCTCTGATATTGCTCACCAAGCACCTGTAACTGCCGGTATGTCTCAAACTTCTCTTTTGGCAAATTGAGCTGAGATAGGTCAAACCATCCGGGGATTGGCCTGTAAGGTACGGCTTTCATCCCGCCTCTCCTTTCCCGTCCTCCCGAGGGCCGCGCCATTCGTACATCTTTCGCCCGTCATCAGGCACTTCCACCCGATAAACCCCCGGTTCGTTGCAGGGCCATATTTCAATGCCGTCTAAGCGGCACCTGCCCGCGCCAAAGCAAT
>JBAXYW010000505.1:0-3123 GCA_041670605.1 Lentisphaeria bacterium | reverse complement strand
CGGGTTTCAGCAAAGGAATGCAAATTTCGGAGTCGGTCTGGAAGAATTTGGCCAGCAATGTGCAGGCGCTTTTACCGGCGGCGGCGGATGCCGGAATCATCTTGGCATTGGAAAATGGACAGGAAGCAGTCGAGGATCTGGAAAAGATGAACCACCTGGTGAATGATTTCCAACATCCTAATTTGGGACTTTGCTTTGATTCCGGACACGCGCACTGCTATTCCCGGCTTGGAGTCTCCGGAACCTTGGCGTTGTGCTCTGAAAACATTGTCACTTGCCATCTGCATGATAATGACGGTACTGGAGATCAGCATAATCCTCCGGGTGAAGGCAGTATTGACTGGGCTGGGTTGGTCGCCGGCTTGAAAGCATGCCCCCGCCTCGTGCACGCGGAAACCGAATCTGGCAATTGGGGGGAAGAAAGCTGGCGAAAATTCTGTCAGGTTTGGCAGGGTGTCGATCGTTCTTGCTGAATCCCTTCAGAATATCGCAGAGAAAAGTCGGTTTCAAGTTGAAAACTCACTTACAGGGGTTATTTTCCAAGGGTGGTGTTTGTTTGAGGTCATTGCTGGGAGTTTTCCCTCAATTCAGGAGAAATTGCTTTGGGCAATCGTTTAGACAATTTTGGCAGTTTAGGGGATTTATTTCCTGAAACTGAAGTAAAATGCCGTATTCGGGGATGTCGGAATACCCTGTATATCAGCGGTGAACAGGCTATGCACAATCTGGCGAAAGGAGTTTCTGTCCGTCCGGATAAGATGTGCAATGAATGTTATGAGCGCTTTATGACGTTGGAAGATCAGGAAGTGCCTTGTTCCAAGCCAGGTTGCACTGGCACTTGGGTATGGAACCGTTTTCAACAGCTGGAAAGTCATGCTGCCGGATATGGAAACACACCGCCCAAGGGTTTTTGTTCTGCTTGCAGGGAAGAAATCCGCGATGGCAGAGATCTGGAACAACCCTGCCGTCTCAAAGGTTGTAAAAATACCTGGATATGGAGCCGACGTATGCAGGTTGAATCCGGCCATGCAAAACCTCCCCGGCGGCTTTGTGAAGAATGCTTTCAGCAATTAAAAAAACTCGAAGATCGCGATATTCCCTGCCGGGTCAAAGGATGCAACAATACTTTTATCTGGAATAAATTTCTCCAGTTGGAGCATTTGCGGGAGGGAAAAAGTCTCGAGAATATTCCCCGACGCATGTGTGATAGCTGCCTGACAAAATTTCAAGGGTTCAGCAATCTGACGGAACCCTGCAAGATTCATGGTTGTAACGGCACTTGGGTTTACAGCGCCTATGAACAACTTGAGAACTTGTTGGCCTGCAAAGAAGGGGAAAGCCCGGCAAAACCGAGCCGGATGTGCAAGGAATGCTTCGATTTTTTCAACACGGCCAGAGATCAAGAAGTCTCCTGCAAAAATCGCGGTTGTAACAAGACGTGGTTGTGGACTCGCAGCATGCAATTAGGTTTTCGTCAGAAGGGATATGGCAATACTCCTCCGTCTCGCATGTGTGATGCATGTTCGGCACGTTTGAAAAGCATGAGTGACCGGGAAGAACCCTGCCGGGAACAAGGTTGTAAAGGCACTTGGATCTATCGGGTGGAAGAACAGCTTCATGATGAATTGCTTGGTCGCAAAGCGCCGTTAAAAACCTGCAAAGCGTGTCAGGAGTTTCTTTCGAGCCATGAGGCAGGAGACATTGTCTGCCAGCGTTGCGCGAACGTTTTTTCTTGGTCCAGCCAAGAACAGCTTCTTTGCAGTTTGGGCGTTTTTGGAAAGCCGGAATTATGTGCTGATTGCGTGACCAAAGAAATGGCTCAGATCCGTCCACCGGAGGCTCGTCCGACGCCCAAAGTGGAACGCTACACGATTCGAATTCCACAGAGTGGCAGTTGGAAGGATGATTTTACAATCCGGGATTGGCCGCCGCATATGAGCAAAGAGAGTATTACCCGGATGGAAGACGCTGCGCTTCGGATCGTCTGTTTTGGGGATGATTTGACCTATTGCAGCACAGACCAGGAACGTGCTTGGCCGGCTCTGCTGGAAAAACGGCTGCAGGAACGCTATGGACAGGAATTTGGTAAAATCGCCGTGCAGAATTCCGGTATTCCGGGATCTACTACCCGTTTGGGCAACCGTCGCTTTGCTCGCGATGTCCTGCCATTCGAACCCCACTTGCTGATCTTTTCTTTTGCGTTCAGCGATTGCCGCCTGCAGCATCCCGAACAACTTAATAAAGAGAATATGGCCATCAAACTGGAAAAATTGGCGGCGGATTTTGATGAATTGACGAAGCAGTTGCAGAAACTTCCCGCGTATTCCAGAGTTTTGTGCTGGCTGCCCAATCCAATCTTTCCCCAGGAAAACGGTATTCAAAATTCCGATTGGAGAGAAAATGGGCGGGTGGATGAAAATGCCCGGAATTTTTACGAAGCGCATTTACGGCAGCTCCGGCAAAAGTGTCGGAATACGCCTTTGCCTTTGTTGGATGGTAGGGCTTTGTTTGAAATTGGCGGCATGCACAGCGCTTTACGCTGGATGGAAAACTGGTATCTTCCCAATGAAATTGGACTCAATAACTTTGTCGGCTGGTTTGAAAATATGATCCAGAGCGACAAGCTGTTGCAGGGGATCGAGGAGGAATAGAAGTCCATAGTTTCTTTTTCATGGGGCGCGTCCACTTAGGGCAGGGGGCTCCCCATTTCCGATCGCCATGGGGGTCATTTCGGAACAGGGGTGTTCGTCGAATAGACATGCTTGTAGTTCAGGCTTTAGCCTGCGTGGCCCCCTGCGGGCTTCAGCCCGTTCCCCCGTCCCCGTTCCCCACAATTTCCAATTTACAATTTCCAATTTACAATTTCCAATTTACAATTTACAATTTACAATTTACAATTTCCAATTTCCAATTTACAATTTACAATTTACAATATTCCCCGCACCCCGCACTTCCCCGTCCCCGTTCCCTCGATTCTTTTCATTTTTCATTTGAGTCCATTTTTTTTACTTGTGAAAATGCAGTTTGGCATTATACTAAAAAAATGTACGAATTAACACAGTGTTTTTGGGTTTATAAACGATTTAGCTGGGGTGCTCATTGAAGGAGATGGAGAAAATTATG
>JBAXYW010000504.1:0-3128 GCA_041670605.1 Lentisphaeria bacterium | reverse complement strand
GGGAGGATCCGGAGCTGGAAGCTCCGGGCACATTCTGGGGAGGATCCGGAGCTGGAAGCTCCGGGCACATTCTGGGGAGGATCCGGAGCTGGAAGCTCCGGGCACATTCTGGGGAGGATCCGGGTACGGGGGAGCGGGTTATTGCCATCCTCAGAAGCGAAATCTTTTTTTCATTTGTTTCAGCAGGCGATTTTCGGGCCATTTGCTCCATGCTTCGTCAAATATATTTTGCGCTTCCTGTCGGAAGTTGAGTTGATCGGCGCAGGCGGCATAATTCATATACAGGAAAATGCTATCGGAGACGGGGAATTCTTTTTTCAGTTCGCGAAGCATATTGAGCAGTTCCCGGTTTGCTTGCAGGACGACTTCATCGCTGCCGTAGTCATATTGTTTTGTGATCACGCGATCGACTTCTGACCAGAGCCGGTGGTCTTCTCCGGCACCTTGTCCGGACAGTGAAATAAGCAGTCCAGTTTTGAAGGTGGCAATCGCAGCGGATAATTGGCCATCCAGGATCAGTTGATGCCCCAGATCGGCATAATGTTGCAAAACTTTGGGTTCTGTTTCAATTTGCTGCCGGTAAAAGGCGACCAACTGGCTGGGCAGCTCGATATGCAACGAGCTTGTTTCCGGCGACTGGTTGGATAAAAACAGAGTTTTTCGCACTTCCTGTCTGTCTTTATGGCGGAGTATGAATTCATGCTCCCCGGCAGTCAGCCCGCTGATTTCCAGTGGTGTGCGTCCCTTGAATTCCCCATTCAGGAAAAAATCCGCTCCAGGGGGCGTAGAAGTACAGGTCAGGCAGAAGGTGATGTCGCCGAGTGGAGATAATTTTACCAGTATCTGCTGATCCTGCTTTTTCAGTGTTGCTTCCACAATCAACTTGACTTCCTGGCAGCCGAGTTGGCGAATAATCAGGGAGCGTGCATTATTTTCCGGCAGCGGCAAGGATAGGGGGGTGTAGCCCAGTAATTCATCTTCTTCCCATAATGCAGCAGCGCTGGGATTACTCTCAATTAGAATCCTGGGGGATTTTCCGCAGCCCCCCAGTAGCAGGCAAGAGAAGAAAAACATCAAGAGACAGAATCCTGTGCTGAAATCCGTCCGTTTAAAAGATCGCTGAAACATTATTTCAATCATAGGGTGTACGGGGAATGTTAGGTGTTGCGGATAATACTGTGGTTGCCGGAGTGCGGCAATCGCTGGAAATTCGGAACTGAGCGACCATTAGCCCATTTTTCCAGCTCCAGATGCCAAAATGCCGCCCCTGCAGCAACTCCGGGTCGGTAAAATCTCCAACCGGAACGCCATCAACCCAGAAGCGAAACAGATTCCCGTTTTTCCGGATTTTCATATGAAACCAGCGGCGGTGGATTGCCCCGGAACGAGGGACTTTGACATCGGTATTTTCGTGGACGATACGATTTTCCCGGATGATTTGACTGCCGCGGTTGTCCCAGCCCCCAAATAGGAAGCTGTAACCCGAGCTGATGTCTTTGCCATCGGCTGCCAGCACTAGAGAAAAGTCCCCGGCATACTCATATTTTTTCCCCCGTTCCGTATCCATTTTCGGGCCAACAAAGAAGTCGATGCTGACTTTGTCGCCGTGCTGGAATTTATTCCACAGGCAGGCAGCGCCTTCCAGATTGACTCCAGAGAAAAACGACCAGCGTGGATCGCATTGCCAGCGGTTGGTGACTTCCCAGGTGCCGCCCGCTGCAATCCAATCACAGGGGGCTTCCTGAAAGGAGTAGGACTTGATGCCAGCGGCCAAGCTATGTACGGCATTAGCCCATTCCAGGGTGTTGCCCGCGCCCTGGCGTCCGGCTAGGCAAAGCCCTTGTAGTGCATTGGGCAGGGGGACATTCCAGAGAATTTTGTCATTCATGCGAGCTAGTAGGCGGTCACCGCATTTTTGCAGGGCGATACTGCTAGGAGCAACGTCACATTTCAAGCTGCCGAGGAGATCCTTTCCGGCTTGTTCTAAAATCAATTCCTGCTTTTGGGGTTGATAAAACAGGCGCACTGAAGCGCTATTTTTATTGGTGCTGTTTTCTTCGTATCCGAGCAACAGTCCCCACTCGGTATCTTGGGAGAGTTGCAGCAACGGCGGCAGTTCCATGCTTAGGCTGAGATCCTGCCAGAAATCCGCCTGATACCAGTATTGTTCGCCCTGGGAGATCCATTCCAAAACCGGATTGTTCCAGTTGCGCATGCTTTCTTCATGGGTGAACATCGCTACTTTGTCGACAACAGGGGCAAGAGGGGGCAGTGGCTCACAGCGGACACTCAGCCAAGAGGGTAATTTCTCGGAAGACGACTGATGTCGGATGACGGCAAAGCCGGGTTCTTGTAGTGGGAGTTCCTTGGCGAAGGCGATCGTTTTGCCATTACAGACGCCCCAGGCTTCCGTTCCGCGAGTATGAAAGATTAAGACATATTTTCCAGCCATGGCTTCGGCTTGCCAAGTCTCGCTGCAAAGCAATTGCTCTTGGCCGTGTTTTTGCAGCAGGATTTCGGCTTTGGCAGGGGAATTTTGTTCACTGCTATGGAAGCGAAAGCAGAGTTCCCTGTATCCCTTATGCTGTAGTGCCATTTCCCATGTGCCGCTGTGGAGTTGCTGCGCATCGACTTCCAAGGTCAGTTGCGCATCGCTGAGTTCGGGCTGATTCAAACGGAAGGAATGAATGAATTCCTGCCGTGGAATGGGGCTTGCAACCGTTTTTTGGCGGTATAGCAGAGGGCTTTCGGAAAGTTCTGCCGTCGGGGGCAGTTGCAGAGTCTGCGCTGGAGTCACTTGCACATCGTCAAAAATGGTTCCTTCCTGCCCGGAACTGAGCAAAGCAATTTTTCCTCCCAGCAGAGGCTTGGAGTCTTGCACCCGGAGTAGCGAATGCCCGTCCACCCAAACTTCGAGCAGGCTTTCATTACAGGTGACGGCGAGCTCGAGCCAATTTCCGGCAGGAAAGGGCAGGGCTACCTCCGCAAGAACGCTTTCTTTCCCATCTGCTTGTCGCAACAAGGATAACTTGCTGTCTGCTTCGCTGGACTTGTCCTGTGCCCACATAACCCGGTAGGAAGTCTGCAAAGTGCTGCTGCAGAGGCGGACTCCGAAGCTGCTGGCGTCC
>JBAXYW010000503.1:0-3130 GCA_041670605.1 Lentisphaeria bacterium | reverse complement strand
TCCAGTAGATTCAGGCGTTCTTTGACATCATAGCCATGGTCACGCACAGATCGGCATTCCCAGGCCAAGTCATCATCATCAGTGACAATCATACCACCTTCACCACCAGTGGTAAAATGTTTGCTCTGGCAAAAGCTGAAACAACCGACATGTCCGATTGTACCGCAGGTTTTACCTTTGTAAACCCCGCCAAAGCATTGTGCACAATCTTCCACCACTTTCAGGTTGTACTTTTTCGCGATGGCCATGATCGGATCCATATCAGCAACTACACCATAAAGGTGGACAACAACAATTCCCTTGGTGTGTTCGGTAATTTTGCTTTCAATATCGGACGGGTCGATGACATGATCATCTCGCACATCCGCAAAGACCGGCAATGCACCAGCCTGCATAATGCAGAAACTTGAGGCAATGAAACTGTAGGACGGGCAAATCACTTCATCCCCAGGACCGATATTCATCGACGCCAGAGCAACATGCAAGGCCGCCGTTCCATTGGCAACACTAATCGCATTGCGAATGCCAATATACTCTGCCCACTTCTTTTCAAATTCTTTGCCAACATTTCCAGTCCAGTAGTTGACTTTGCCGCTTTTCAGAATGTCAACCACTTTGTCATAAACCGCTGGATCAAAAGATGGCCAACTAGGAAATTCACCCTTGAAAACTTTTTCGCCGCCGTCAATCGCTAAATTTGACATCGTTGCACCTCATTTTGCTGGTTTGTTGGTCTTACAGGGGCTTTGTCATCCCCCAAAAAAGTCATTACTAAACTTTAATGGAAGAATTCCATTATGTCAAATTGAAAATTCAAAAAAAATGCAAAGTTACGTATATTTTTTTTACATGATCTTCAGACGGTACAGCCCGTCCATCCGGGAATCAATCACAGGAAGACGGGCTGTATTTTATTTACTTGGTTGGGAGGTTATTTTTTGATGGGGTAAGTAATTTTGATGGTTGTGTTTTTGATCAAGTCGGCATTGGACTTGATGTTTGGGTTGCTGCGCAGGATATCCTCGAGTTTTACTTCGTAGATTGCGGCAATGGATTCGAGGGTATCACTTTCCGAGACGAGGTGATCGAGGGAACGTGTATTTGCCGTTTCGGCTGGGATTTCGTTTGCTGGGGTGATGATATTTTCATCTTCGATTTGTTCTGGCTGAGGTGGTAAAGTATCGTCGGTAATTTGGTTCGGTATTGCTGTTGTTGTAGTCAGGTTGTCCGGAGTCTGAGTGGCAGTGGCCTTCGGGGTGGCAACCGATTTGGGCGCAGTTTCTTTTATGATGGCAGTGCCTTTGAGCTTTAATTTCTGGCCAATCATGAGTTTGTCGGTTTTCAGGTCATTCCAAGTGCGAATCTCATCGCTGCTGACTTTAAAACGGCGTGAAATCGTCCATAAACTATCCCCAGCGGATACTGTATAAACCCCATCACTTGGGATACGGGCGGTTTGGCTGGTTTTGCTGGAGGTTGTCGTTTTATGGGATTTACTGTTTTTGGGCATGACGATCGGTTTGTCTTGGGCATGCGCAGGGAGAAGCAGTTTTTCGCCTACCATCATACGTTTGGGATTGACTTTCGGGTTCATTGCTGCAATATCCTGCCATTTCACCCCGACACATTGAGCAATCCCGGAAAGCGTATCGCCTTTCTGCACTGCGTAGGTACGAAGATTTTCCGTTGCTGGAGCAGCTACCGACGGAAGGGTTATTTCGGTTGGAGCGGGAGTGATTTTTACGGCAGAAGGCGGTGTGCTGAGAATGTTTTCCGGAACCGGAACATTTTCAACGGGCATATAGATTGGATTTTCTGCCGGAACAAAGGGTTCGGTTGCTGGCGGCAGAGGTTCGCGGTCAGACAGATTGACCGGCATTACGGTCGTATTCGGGTTGGCGACGGGTTGGGAATTACTCGAGATGGCGGTGCCGGTGGAGAAGGCGACGGGTTGAGCGTAGGGAGGCGGTACCAAGTCACGGCTGCCCAGAACTCCAGCATTGAGCGCTTTCGGTTTTGTTTTACAGGCGCTCATTGAAAGGACAAGTACAGCCCCTGAGGTAACAAGCAAAAACCAGGGACGGGAATTACGACGCATGCAATTCATTTTCATTTACTCCTTTTTCAACTTCTCAACAAATTCCACAAAAGATTGGCCACGGTGGCAATAATCCATAAACATATCAAAACTCGCGCAGGCTGGGGAAAGCAGTACGATGTCGCCTTTCTGAGCTGCAGCAACTGCGGCGTTCATCGCTGTCTCAAAATCGGAACATTCCTGCAATGGGACATCATCCCGCCATTCTCTTGCTAGGCGATGTCGACAATCACCAATTAATAAAACCTGTTTAACATACATCTTCAAATAGGTTTTTGCTTCCTGAAGTGTACAACCTTTATCGACACCACCGGCGATCAGAATAATTTTTTGTTCCTTTGGAGTGCCGCAGCATTCCAAGGCTTTGATCATAGCGTCGACATTGGTTGCTTTCGAATCATTGATATAAGTCACTCCGTCAATTTCCGCAACTTTTTCCAGACGATGATGTCCGCCCCTGAATTGACTCAAAGCAGAGCGCACTTTTTCTTGGTCGACCGGTAAGTTCTGCAGCAGAGCGAGGACGCACATGGCATTTTCGTAATTATGTTTGCCGGTAAAAAGCAGCTTGCTCCATTCCAGCAACGGGTGGAATTCTTCTGAGAAGCAAGCGCCAATAGCGGTATCTGAGCAGCAAAAATCCGCTTTCTGACCAGGTTCTGCGCTGAAGGTCAGAAAAGAACGATTTTTGAGTGCAGCGGCAATGACAGGGTCATTGAGAAGTTCTTTTTTCAGAGCAAGCAGACCCTTTTCCGGCACTTGCTGCAGCAGTTTCAGCTTTAAATTGCGGTAATTTTCAAAAGCACCATGGCGATCCAGGTGATCCGGGGTGATATTGAGTAGCGCGGCAGCGGCGGGATGGAAGCTCGAAGCATTTTCCAGTTGAAAAGAACTCACCTCTACGACCACATAATCCCATTTCTCCTCTTGCAAGGCCACCTGTGAAAGCGGAATGCCGATATTCCCTGCGGCGATCGCTTTTGCACCGGCGGCTTTCAGACAGTAAGTCAGCATTTCCACGCTCGTTGTTTT
>JBAXYW010000502.1:0-3145 GCA_041670605.1 Lentisphaeria bacterium | reverse complement strand
TGATTTAAGCGCGATCCTGGAAGACCCGGATGGCGCAGCTCTTGAAGGCTTTCGTCAGCAGGTACTGCAGATGTCCAAAAAACTCCGGCATCGCGGTCCGGATTGGTCCGGGAACTTTTGTTGTCCGCAGGCTATTCTTGGGCATGAGCGTTTGGCGATTGTGGATCCCTTGTCCGGACCGCAACACCTGTTCAGCAAAGACGGCAAACTGGTATTGGCTGTCAATGGTGAAATCTACAACAATCAGGACCTGCGCAAGCACTATGCCGGAAAGTATGAATTTCTGACCCAGTCGGACTGCGAAGTCATCTTGGCGCTTTATCGGGACAAAGGCCCGGCCTGCCTGGAAGACCTCAATGGCATCTTTGCCTTTGCCTTGTATGACCAGGAAAAAAATGCCTACTTCATCGGGCGCGACCATCTCGGCATCATCCCCCTTTACCAGGGCTGGGACAGTAAAGGGCATTTCTTTGTCGCCAGCGAACTCAAAGCCTTGGAAGGAATCTGCTGTACGATAGAAGAATTCCAGCCGGGCAGCTATTATTACAGCCCAGACGGAAAAACAACGCAATGGTACCACCGGGATTGGCAGAGTTACGCCGTAGTCAAGGACAAACATTCCAAAGTGGAAAGCGTTCGCCTGGGCTTGGAAGCCGCTGTCAAACGGCAGATGATGAGCGATGTGCCCTACGGCGTTCTGCTGTCCGGCGGACTGGATTCCTCGATCATTGCAGCCATCACCAAAAAGTTTTCCGCACACCGTGTGGAAAGCGGCGACGCGCAGCTGGATGCCTGGTGGCCACAACTGCATAGTTTCGCGGTCGGCCTGGAAGGATCCCCGGATTTGAAAGCCGCACAGAAAGCCGCCATTCATATCGGAACCGTCCATCATGAAGTACATTTCACGTTGCAGGAAGGGCTCGATGTCCTGCCAGAAGTGGTATATCACCTGGAAACCTATGACATCACCACAATACGGGCTGCGACCCCAATGTACCTGCTGGCCAGAGCAATCAAGGCCATGGGCATAAAAATGGTGCTCTCAGGAGAAGGTTCCGATGAATTGTTCGGAGGCTATCTGTATTTTCACAAAGCCCCGAATGCAGAAGAATTTCATGCAGAGACGGTTCGCAAACTGGGCAAACTGCATCTCTATGACTGCCTGCGGGCCAATAAAGCGCTGGCGGCCTGGGGGGTTGAAGGACGCGTGCCGTTCCTGGACAAAGAATTCATTGATATCGCCATGCGCCTCAATCCGGCCGATAAGATGTCACACGGACGCATTCTTCCGGCAACGACGGGTTCGCACGGAGCATCCCCCATCGAAAAGTGGATTCTCCGGGAAGCCTTCCAGGAATATCTGCCACCGGAAATCGCTTGGCGCCAGAAGGAACAGTTTTCCGATGGCGTGGGTTACAGCTGGATTGACACCTTGAAGAAAATCACCTCGGAACGGGTCTCCGATCAGCAGTTTGCTACGGCCAGCAAGCGCTTTCCAGTCAACACGCCGCTGAACAAGGAGGAATACTATTATCGCAGCCTGTTTGCAGAGTTTTTTCCCTCAGAATCCGCCGCCCGTTGCGTCCCTCATGAAGCCTCGGTGGCTTGCTCGACGGCCATTGCCATGGAATGGGATGCCGCTTTCAAGACGATGAATGATCCCTCGGGAAGAGCCATCGCCGGCATCCATGACGAGGCCTATCAGAAGCATTGATTTTACGGGCAACGTTCGCAGCGCTGCACTGTTTTCAGCATCCTGCCGGTTCCTGCTGGCTAAGGCAGTGCAGTGCGCCGCCCTCGAGGACAATATCAAAACAGTCTATCGGGAGAATCTGCCGCCCGGGATAAGCGGTGGCAATAAGCTCCAGTGCCAAGCTGTCGGTTTGCGCCTGGCGATAGGTCGGCACCAAAACGGCTCCGTTGAGAATCAGAAAGTTGGCATAGCTGGCCGGCAGGATTTCCTCACGCCAGCCCTGTGGACGGATCGGCTGCGGACAAGGCAGCCGGAGCACTTCCAGAGGACTGCCATCGTAAAGACGCATCGCTTTCAGAGCTAACTCATTTTTTCGCAAAACCTCATAATTCGGCGACAGTGGGTCGTCGTCATAAATGGTCAGGACGCCGTCTTTGCGGAAGAAGCGTGTCAGCGTATCAATATGGCCATCGGTATCATCTCCTGCCAGACCGGATTTGAGCCACAGCACCTGCTCTAGCCCCAGGCATTCAATCAGCATCTTTTCGATGTCCAGCTTCTCCAGTCCCGGGTTACGGTTCTTGTTCAGCAGGACGGATTCCGTCGTCAGCAAGGTTCCGGCACCATTACTTTCGAGGGCACCGCCTTCACAGGTCAGCGAAACTTGAAGGTGCTGGACTTCAAGCAATTCGGCCAAGCGTCCGGGAACGGCATTGTCATCCTCCCAAGGACTGAATTTTCCGCCCCAAGCATTGTAGTTAAAATCGACGATTGCCCGTTTTCCGGTCTCTTTCTGGCGGATGAAAATCGGGCCATGATCTCGGCACCAGGCATCATTGGTCGGCAGATCATAAAACACAACGCGCGTTTGATCAGCACCGGCATTCTGCAAGAGTTCCATATAATGCGGTTGCGCGGCTGCTTTGCAGATCAAGCGAACCATTTCGAAGCGGGAAATGGCGGCAACAAAAGCGGCATAAGCTTTTTCCATTGCAGCCCGGTTGTCCGGCCAGGTCTTGGGATTCAAGGGGCAGGAAAGGATAACGGCTTCCTGTTTGTCCCATTCCGCCGGAAAAATATAATTTTGTACACGCGGGGTTTCAGGTAAGCTCATGGGGGGTGCCTGGTTCTGCAAAGCGACAGAGGATTTTGTCATACGCGTCGATGCGTCGATCGCGGAAAAATGGCCACATGCGGCGATGCTCCTCCTGCTGCTGAAAATCGCATTCCGCATACAGAATCTCCTCCTGATCCGCTGTTGCTAAAGCCAATTCGTTACCATAGAAATCCGCGACAAAGGAAGAACCCCAGAACTGAATTTCGCCTTCCTGACCAGTACGGTTGACCGCGGCATAATAACAGCCATTGGCGACAGCATGACCTTTTTGTACATTCCACCAAGCCTGGCGCTGTAATTCACTCAGTTCCCGACCTTCCGAGACCAAACCGCCG
>JBAXYW010000501.1:0-3156 GCA_041670605.1 Lentisphaeria bacterium | reverse complement strand
GAAATCAGCTTTTGTCATGCCAATGGAAAAGTGGATGGCACGTACGGGTCAGTTGGTGGCCTGGTTGGCAATAACGAAGGAGAGATTTATGCCTGTTACTCGACCAGTGCAGTTCGCTGCGGAAAAGAGGAATCCGATTATTATGGAGAAGGCATGGCCGGAGGACTTTGCGGGGAAAATTCCGGTTCGATTGATTCGTGCTACGCAACAGGCAATGTTTCTCTTCTGCTCCCAAATGATGAGGAGTATTATTCTGGTTTTGGATCGCTTGGCGGTTTGATCGGATCCAATAACAGCAATGTCTCGAACTGCTTTGCGTCAGGATCCGTAACAAGCGGACTATCACGCACCAAAGGCGGTTTGATCGGGTACAATAACGGGTCGGTTGCTTACTGCTTTGCTAACGGCAAAATGAATTTTTTGCAGAAAAACCCTGAATCTCCCTACATGGAATGGAACTATAACCGGGAAGGCGGCCTGATTGGAGAAGGCAACAGCACCCTTGTGACCCATTCCTGTTGGGATCGCATCGTTACTGGCAGGGCGCTCAGTGCGGGTGGGGAAAGCAAGACAACAACAGAAATGACGGATCCGAATGCCAGCATGCCGGCGTATAAAGGATGGGATTTTGAATTAACGTGGCGGGAGGATGCGGACGGTCAACTCAATCGCGGATATCCTTACCTGGTAGATTTTCCACCGCAATGGACAATTTCTTTCGACATCGACGGAACAGGCGACAATGCCATTTTGATCTCAGGAGTCTGCGGCACGGAGATCGTTCCACCGGAGCTGCCATCGCGCCCAGGCTATCGTTTTTTCGGCTGGGATCATGATATTCCATCCATCATGCCGGCCTATTCTCTGGCCGTTACTGCGTTGTGGGAAATCGCCCCTGTTGAAATTACCTCCATTGAAGAATTGCAGAAAATCAGTTACGATCCGGATTATCCTGCAGATATTCATTATTACCTGAGCCAGAATATCGATGCTTCTGCCACCGCAACCTGGAATGACGGAGAAGGATTTTTGCCCATCAGCAATAATGAAAATCCCTTTACCGGCACCTTTGATGGACGAGGGCATATCATCACGGGACTGGTGATTTTTCAGCCTGAATGGGGCGGCAACGCTCTTTTTGCAAGAATTCACGAGGGCGGCATTGTCAAGAATGTCGGGCTTGTGGGCGGTTCCATAACCGGCTTTACTGCGGCGGGGCTGGCCGATAAAAATGCCGGTCTGATTCATGCGTGTTTCACTTCGATTTCTGTTACTGCAGAAATATACGCAGGCGGGCTGGTGGGGCATAATATTGGCACGATATCTTCGTGTTATACCCTGGGAAGCACTTCCGGGGACAGCAGAATCGGGGGACTGGCCGGCAACAATCAGGGAACTGTGTCCTTCTGTTATGCCGCAGGACAAGTAACTGGCGTTGAGCTTGCCGGCGGTTTGATTGGGGTAAACGAAGGTACTGTTTCCGCCTCCTGCTGGGATCGGCAAAGTACCGGACAGGAAACAAGCGCCGGTGGAGTGGGCTGCAGCTCAGAGCAGATGCAATGGCCGTTTGACAGGGAAATCTCGTACCCCGGCTGGGATTTTTCCTTTGAATGGATGGAGGATACGGAGCTTTTGCATAACAATGGCTATCCTTATCTGCAAACCTGCCCCCCACTCAGCCTTACAACCCGTGCCCTGATTTTTGATTCTGACGGCGGTACACCGATGGAACCGCTTTTCCGCATTGTCGGCAGCCAAATCCCTCTGCAGCCAAATCCGGAATGGTACGGAAACATCTTCATTGGCTGGGAACCGGCTCTGCCTGAATTCATGCCGGAAAATGATTTGACTGTAACGGCACAATGGTCGCAAAATTTCTACACCGTGACTTTTCTGCCGGGAAATCATGGAGAATTCCCGGAACGTCTTCCGGAAGTAACTTTTACGGTCGCGCATGGCTCAGACCTTCCGGAGCCGCCGGGGATTCTCCCGGAATCTGGCTACGTCTTTACGGGATGGGAACCCGAACTCCCGTTGACCGTAACCGGCAACTTGGAGCTGGTGGCACAATATCAGTTGGATATCATCGACAGTGATAATAACAATCTCCCGGATTGGTGGGAATGGCAGCATTTTGAGCATCTTGACTTCGCCATGGACGATGACCCTGATGATGACCTCTTTACCAACTGGGAAGAGTTCGTTGTCAACTCAGATCCGAATGACCAACTATCACACCCTGCCGACCGTGCTTTGGTGGTGTGGCATGACGCAATCTATAAATTACGCAGAATCGGTTTAGCGCTTCAAGAATATACCGCTATTCATGGCCCGGATATTTTTCCTGGACGTTTGCAACATCTGGTCGAAGAAGGCTATCTTAATGCTTTCATGCTGCAGGCCATCGGCGATGAATCCCAGGGCACCGATCCGCATCCCTATGATGATAATAACGCATTTTCAGATGTCTATGAGCCTGGCATCAGTTTTTTCTATGAGGTCAGCGAAGTGCCGTGTAACTGGACTATGCAGGGTTTTGATCCTCCATCCTATCCATTCAGTTGGTATGATCTGAAAATGTATCAACTGATGTCGGGGGACTTGGGGAACCCTAACCCTTACGATCGGCGGGCATTCCCTGTGGTACGTTTTTTCTGGGCAATGGATAATTCAATTCGACACCCGGGTCCCAATGGTACAAGTATCAATTTGGCGATAGATCTACAAACCATTTTTGCATCTGAAAATCAATGGGAACGGCAGTCAACTATTTGTCTGCCTGACGAACCTGCTGTTATCCGGCCTTTTGGAAGCACTTTCAGAGCACAGCATACGATTCTTTTCCGAATGCCCCTTTGGTTTGCCGTAAAAGATATTGGCCTTGATTTCAATCTTCGCCTGGTCCCCACAGAAGGACAAGGTGACAGTGCCATCTACGGCGAACTTAATGACTTGTATTATATTGTGATCCCGGATTTAGATACCCCAGAGGAATTTACGGTAACAGTCGAATGGGATAATGAAATAGGCCAAGTCTGCCAGAGCACTTTTAGCATTGAAGTCGAACCTATTGCTTTCACACTGTTCTTTGACAGTACCGGTGGTTCCGACCTGACACCTTTGACTTTGAACTATGGCACGGCAATTCCCCCTCCT
>JBAXYW010000500.1:0-3161 GCA_041670605.1 Lentisphaeria bacterium | reverse complement strand
GCCAACCTCGTCACATACCTGAGGGTATGCTCCTCGTTGTCGGCCCCAAAATCAAATCACGATTTTTTCAGCAAATTGTCAAGTTAATTTTTTTACAGCCCCTAAGAAAAAAAAGAGGATTCGCATGATAGGATGTGAATCCTCAAAGCTATCGTTCACACCAGAGCGATAAAACAACTGATATTTCACGGATCAAAAAAACAATACGGCTTCCGATCCATAAACGAAACAACGTTGTCTTCTTACGAATGTGTGGATTATTCGCGAATCAACCAATAAAGGAGAAATGACAATGAGTCAACAGATTGCACCTAAATTCAGGACATGCATATTACTTGCCTTTTTCGCTGGATTCCTTTTTCAAGGGCATGTCCATGCCTTAACAGATACCGAATCCGCCACACACATCGATACGGCCGCTACGCAAGTCATCGTTGAAAATTATGAATATCCAGAAACAAAAATTGTCCAATTCAATCTGGCCGTCCTTTCCCATTATTCCTACATGGTTGTAAGCAACAAGAACGCCCTTGTCGTAGATCCAGATCGTGACATTCAAGTCTACCAGAATACCGCAAAAAAAGAGGGATGGACCATCAAGGGCGTTTTTCTTACGCATTCCCACGCTGATTTTGTGGCGGGACACAGCGAGCTAGTCCAAGCAGTCGCCTGCCCTATTTATCAGAGCAAAGACAGTGGGGCAGCCTACAAAACCAGTGCTCTTTCCGATGGACAAGTACTTCCATGGGGCACCGCAAAATTGCAATTTTTATCCACGCCGGGGCATACCCCAGACGGCATGTGCATGCTTATTTTCAGCAAAGACGATGGAACAACGCCCAAAGCAATCCTGACTGGCGACACCCTTTTTATCGGTTCTGTCGGTCGACCAGACTTGATGGGCGGAGCCATGGCTGCCGCAACACTTGCGGGCATGAGCTATGACACTTGGACCAACAAACTTTCCAAATTGAATGACAACGTTCTTGTTTTGCCGGCGCACGGAGCAGGCTCCCTTTGCGGTGCGCACTTGCGCGACACCCCATCCTCCACAATTGGCATCGAACGACAGACCAATCCCTACCTTCAGCATAAATCCAAAAACGATTTTATCACTGCTGTTTTAGAAGGGCTGCCGCAGGCACCGCAGTATTTCAAGCACAACGCGAAAATGAATCGGGAAGGCCCCCCACTCGTGAACTGGGATGCAGCACAACCGGAAATACCGGTGCTGACGACCAGCCTGACCGACACCCAAAAATATTTTATTGTCGACTTACGTGATGCCAAGGACTTTGCGGCCGGGCATATTCCGAACTCCATTAACATCGGGCTGCGAGGACGTCTCGAAAGCTGGGTCGGCATCCTAGTTCCCTGGGACAGCAACCTTATTCTTTGTGGCACCCCCGAGGAAACCAAAGAGGCGGTTTTTCGTCTGAACAGAATCGGGTATTCCGTATTGGGAACAATACCCTTTGATGCTTGGGCAAAAGCAAAACTACCGATATTCCAAAACGATTCCATTCTTCCGCAGGAACTTCACAGGCGCATGCAAAACGGCACTGCTCCCCTTATTGTGGACGTTCGTCTGCCCACCGAATGGATGGGACTGTCCATTGGCAATGTTGTCAATATGCCACTGGATCAACTTTCAGACCTTGCGGTCAAGCTAGATCCGAATCAGCCGGTGACAACCATCTGTAATTCTGCCTATCGCAGCAGCATGGGCATTGGAATTTTAGAGCGAAGGGCCTTTAAGAACGTGGCCAGCATGACCGGCGGAATTGAAGCCTGGATTGACACAGGCTTGCCCGTCCTTCAGCCCACCGCCCCCGGAATAGCGGCAGCAATCCCCAAACGGGTCATAAAGCTGCCAGATCTCATCGATTCCACGCAGCTCAAACGCATGCTCATGGATCGGCCCGGAACTTTTGACATCGTGGACATCCGATCCGCGGAACATTTCAAAGATTTCAACCTGCCCGGCTCTCTCAACGTAAACATCGCCGATCTCATTGCAGACACCACCTATCAAATAGGCGCGGGCCCGCTTGTTATTGTCGATCGTAATGGCACCCTAGCAATCGCAGCTGGCGGAATTCTATCGCAAAAAACCGACCGACAGATTAAAGTTCTGTTTGGCGGATTAGAAGCATACTGGGGCGCCATCGAAATGGGCACGCCCATCAAGGCCGTGCCATTTTCACAGGATACCGCCAAACCGATATCGCCAGTGGTTCCAAAAGCAATAACACCAACCACGCCGCAGCAACCCCAAGCACCGAAAAAGAAAAGCGCGGGGTGCTGATCATGACAAAGAAAACAAACAACCGAAACAAACATGAAAAGCCATACATGAATCCTTACCTTGCGGGAATTCTGCTGGGTTTTACACTCTTGGCATCCTATCTCATCCTCGGCGCAGGGCTTGGCGCCTCTGCCGGCATCGCCCGAGTCGGTGCCTACTGTGAGCTATTGTTCAATCCAGCCCGGACACTGGCGAGTAAATACTTCGGAAATTGGGGCGGACAGCCACTCAACTACTACCTTGTTTTTATGCTAGCGGGGGTCTTTTTCGGCGGTCTAATTTCCGCATTACTCTCCCGACGCAATAAAATCACCGTGGAATGCGGCACAAAATGCAGGCCGAAGAAACGCCTCATTTACGCATTGGCCGGCGGCATCATCGTTGGCTTTGCCAGTCGCCTTGCCAACGGGTGCACCTCTGGGCAGGCCTTATCCGGAAGTACGCTACTGCTTACAGGAAGTCTTCTTTTTCTTATCTGTGTTTTTATCGGCGGTTATGCAACGGCTTATTTTGTAAGGGGGCAATGGCATGATTAGTACTTTTTTTCAAAACGGCACTCTTGATACCCCGGCGGCCTTTTTCGCGAGTCTTTTAATTGGCATCGCTTTCGGTGTTGCACTCGAACAAGCCGGATTCGGCAGTTCACGACGACTTTCGGGCATCTTTTACTTTCGAGACATGGCCGTCATGAAAGTCATGTTTACCGCCGTCATAGTCGCCATGCTCGGCATCCTTTACGCCAAAGCCTTTGGCTGGGTGAATGCCGAAAACATCTACTTTCTTCCCACCCTTTATGTTGCCCAAATTGCGGGCGGGCTCCTTTTTGGAATTGGGTTTGTAATGAGCGGCTGGT
>JBAXYW010000499.1:0-3165 GCA_041670605.1 Lentisphaeria bacterium | reverse complement strand
TGGGAGGAGAAATCACCCGGGTGAAATGTCTGGACAAAAGAATTTTCTCGCATCCCATTGGCAAGCATAAAGCTGGGGTGTACTGGGACTATGTGATGGAACTGGCTCCCGCTGCAGTTGTCGTTCTGAAAGAAAAATATCGTTTGAACACGACAGTGCTGCGTCTGGTGGTTTTCAGTTATATTGATGGACAAGACGATGACGTTTTCAAACCGCGTGACGAGCGCATGTTCAAGGAAGAAAACTTCCAAGATGACATGTTTGATCACGACGATCATTCGTACCGTAACTACCGGGATAACAATCGTTGATAACGGTTGATCCCTGAGCAAAAAGGTTCAGGAAAATGGCAAATCTCAACAAGGTTTTTCTGATTGGCAACTTGACTCGCGATCCGGAATTACGTCCACTTCCAAGCGGAACTTCTCTTTGTTCGTTTGGAATGGCCATCAACCGGATGCAGACCTTAGCCAGTGGAGAACAGCGTGAGGAAGTTTGCTATGTTGATGTTGTGGCCATGGGGCGTCAGGCTGAGGTTATCTGCCAGTATACCCGCAAGGGCAGCCCTTTGTTTGTCGAAGGGCGTCTGCATTTTGAGCAGTGGGATGATCGTGAAACCGGTAAAAAACGCAGCCGTTTGAGTGTTCGGGTGGAGCGCAGCCAATTTCTTGGTAGCTCGCAGCAGTCTTCTCAGGCACCCAACGCCGGAGAAAATCCAAGCTACGCGCCGCCGGCAATGAATTCGGGATATGCTCCGCAACGTGGAGCCGCAACGCCATCCGGCATGCCGGTAAATTTTGCGGTGCCGCCAGCGCCTTCGTATCGTAATGTGGCACCTGCCCCTGCGGCGATGCCAGCTTTTCAACCGATGCCGGAGCCTCCGGTGCCGTATACGCCGCCCCAGGCTTCCCAGAGCACTCCGTCTGCAGCAGTGAATCCCCATCCCCCTTCTGATTCTGAACCTGAAGTCGAGGATGATATTCCGTTTTAAGAGTTCAATTTGTTTAAAACTTTCAGAAAATCATGTTTGTTATTTGATATTGAGGAGTCTGCATTATGAAGACAACGAAACCCAGAAAAAAGCGTCGCAAAGTTTTGCGCGAGAAGACGTGTCGTTTGTGTGAGAATAAGATTTACAACATCGATTTCAAGGATGTTGAGTTAATTCGTCGTTATCAGACGGAAGGTGGTCGCATACTGCCTCGTCGGGTGACCGGGAACTGTTTCAAGCATCAGAAATTATTGTCTGCTGCAGTGAAGCGTGCTCGTATTTTAGCTTTGGTTCTGTGACCAGTCTCGAAAGGAGTTGAAGAATGTCAGTTGAAATGATTCTCCTGGAAGATGTTGCGGGGCTTGGTGCGATTGGTGACAAGGTTCGCGTTTCCGACGGCTATGCCCGTAATTTTTTATTGCCTCGTAACTTAGGGCAAAAAGGCAGTTCCGGTTTTCTTCGTCAAGTCGAGGCCAAGAAACTCCGTCTGCAAAAAGAACATGAAGAACGTGCGGAAGTTGCTCGCAGCATGGCTGCCCGGATTGCTGATCTCGTTGTGGAAATCCCGGTTGCCGTTGGTGAGAATGATAAATTGTACGGTTCGGTCAGTTCTCAGATGCTGGTTGACGCATTGCAGGAAAAAGGCATTGAGATTGAAAAGTCTGCAATCGCCCTGGATGATGTCATTCGGACTTTGGGTGAGGTCGTCGTTGAGATCAAATTGCATGCGGAAGTCAATGCCTCTTTGAGGGTGAAGGTTGTCAAGAAGGTGGAATGATTTTCATCGGTTTTGGGCGCCGGTTTCGGCCTGTGTTGTGCACTCTCTGATGCAAGGATGAGTGGACGGTAGAGGCCGAGCTGGTGTTGGGCAGACAGTGACTTTGCCCCGATCTTTTTTCTGTTTTTTAGTCGAACATGAAGCTGTGCTGTTGCACAGCTTTTTTTTTGGCTTAAATTGTCAGAGTATCCGCTTGGATCTGTTGTGTGGTGCTGCGCGGATGTTCAAATAAGCGTGTTTTCGGGGTGGAAAATTATTGTTGCGGTGCATCGAAAGATATGGTTAATGATATGGAACAAAGCAAACAAAAAAAAGAGAACGTTACCTTGTTGAACTTGGATCGACCGAAACCGCACAACGAAGAAGCGGAAAAAGCGGTTCTTGGGGCAATGATGTTGGAACCATCGGCTGCCGCAACGGCGATCTCAGCATTGCGTTTCGAAGGAGCCTTTTATCGTCCAGCCCATCAAATGATTTTTAACGCAATGATGGAAATGTCTGCTGGAAAGGGAGATGCCGGCCTTGACGTGGTGGTTTTGACGGATCATTTGCTGAAAAATGGCCGTTTGGAGGAAGTGGGAGGCCCAAGCTATCTGGCCATGTTAACGGATTGTGTTCCTACTGCGGCCAATATTGAATATTATGTCGAAATCGTAAAGCAGAACGCGATTTTGCGGCGTATTATCAGTAATTGTTCAGAAGCGATCATGAAGTGTTATGATGCTGATGATAATGTCAAAGAGCTTCTCGATCAGATTGAGGCGAAGATTTTTGAAGTCACTCAGATGAATGAAAGCAAGGATTTGCAGTTGATCCAGCCTCTGGTTGTCAATGCTGTCGAATATCTGACCAAGTTGTTTAGCGGAGAGAGCGAGGTGATGGGGCTGAAGACTGGCTTTAATCAGCTGGATCGACATATAACCGGCTTGCGTCCTGGAGAACTGTTTGTGTTGGCGGCACGTCCGTCGATCGGGAAAACGGCCTTGGCCTTGAATATGGCGGCAAATATTGCTTTAGGCAGCACTCCTGTCCCGGTAGGTATTTTCAGTTTGGAAATGCCGGCTCAGCAGTTGGTGCTTCGTCTGATCAGCAGTGAGGCGAAAGTCGGTGTCGGGCGTTTTATCAGCAAGGTGCCGCCGCGTTGGGTGTTCAGCAATATCAAAGAAGCCGCCACGCGATTGCGCAATTCAAAAATCGTCATTGATGATACTGGGGCGATTGATATTCTGGAATTGCGTGCTAAAGCCAGGCGAATGAAGAGCAGAGAAAACGTGGGCGTGATTTTTGTCGACTATCTGCAATTGATCCATACGGATGTCGGGCGCAATGCCAGCCGTGAAAATGAAGTGTCAAAAATTTCTGGTGCTTTAAAGGCTCTGGCCAAGGAGCTGCATAT
>JBAXYW010000498.1:0-3170 GCA_041670605.1 Lentisphaeria bacterium | reverse complement strand
CCTACCCTTGAAAATCAGAAGCTTCCTGATGCCACTTTTGATCCCGGAGAATCGCTTGTGCTGACGGGAGAAGAGGAGCTGGCGGAAGAGGAGCTGGCGGAAGAGGAGCCGGAGACTCTCCGGATTCAGGCTCTGGCCTGTGCTAAGTCCTATGGCGAGGCGGACTCTGTGTTTCAATATCGTGTGCTTAGCGGCGGCGAAAATGGGATTGTCCTGCAGGGACAATTGCAGCGCCAGCCTGGTGAAGAAGCCGGCACCTACATTATTCAACAAGGCTCTCTGCATTGTCCAACGGGCGAGAGATTGCAGTTTTTGCCCGCGGAGTTTACGATTCATCCACGGAAAATTTCCGTCTCAGGGAAGCCGCAGCAAAAATATCAGGGAGAAGTCGATCCGGTCTTCACTTGGGCAGTGGAGGAACCCGGGCATGTAGAGTTGCAATTTCAGGGACGACTTTCCCGCAGCATAGGCGAACAACCTGGAACCTATACGATTCGCCGGGGGACTCTCCAAGTGGATGGGCGAAATTACAGTATGGACTATAAACCCGGACTGTTGACGATTCTGCCGCCGGCTTTCCTTGCTGTCGGCATAAGCGCTGAGAGCCTTGTCTATGGACAGAAATTGCAGGATTCGCAACTGACTGGGAAGGTCGTTTTTACGGATGGACAGCTGGTTCAGCAAGGCTACTTTGCCTGGCAACAGCCTGACTGTATCCCCGGCAGCGGCAGCATTACTGCGGCCTGGAACTTCTTTTTTGCCGATTCTGTTCTAGCCCCATTGCAGGGAAATTGCCCACTTACAGTGTCTCCCAAACCACTGCAAATCAAGGGACTGCGTCAGGAAAAACGGCAAGGACAGGAGGATCCGCAGTTGCTCTTTGAGTATTCGGAAAAAGAACTGCTGGAAGAACATCCCTTGATACGTGGAAAATTACAACGCGAGAAGGGAGAAATCCCGGGATGCTACGCGACGAGGCTGGGAGACCTGAGCTTTGGCCCGGATTACCGGCTGTCCTTTACCCCGGGAACTCTACTGATCCAAGCGAATGAAATCATCGTCAGCGCAGAATGGCAACAGAAACAACAAAGCGGGACGCCAATTGCGTTTTCCGGACAAAACTTTTTGTATGGTTCAGACGCTTTTTCGAAACTGGCCGATGCGTTTGAACGGATTGCTCCTGGAGGGAAAATCCGTATTTTACCGGGAGAATACTCTTCGTCTTGTGGGGTCTGGGTATTGGATAAAGGAGTACAGCTGCAGGCAGTACGGCAGCAGGAGAAGTTTCCGATCTTGCAAAGTACTCTGGAGATTTCCGGTGCCAGCGCTCGAGGAATCACGATAGAGGGTTTTGCTTTTATTCAGGAGCAGCCAGCAACACAAACGACTTTGTTGAAAATTCATGCCGGGGCTTCGGCAATCCTGCTGCAGGATAATATTTTTCTTGGGGGCAATCTGTCCGTCCAAGTGGATGGAGTGTCCGATTTGACGTTGCGTAACAACATTTTGGAAAGTCCGACGGCTTGTCTGATGTTTGGATCCCCGGAACAAAGCAGTGCCGGATGTCGAGGGATTTTGCTGCTCAATAACATTATGCGCGCTTCCCCCAAAGCCAGTGCGGATTATCGACATATTCTTCTGTATGATGATCAGATAAACGATACAGGAATTTTGCCGGGATGGAATAATATCTATGGGGAAGTACAGGTCAGCGGACAGAATGAAACCGAAGTCTTGCTCGAAATTAAAAAACAGATTGCGGATCGGGAGCAAGCCGACTGGAAAGGCAAAGGAGAAGTCCGCTTACAGAAAAAATACTGAAACTCTGCCGTTTTCGGTAAGCTGCTCACGCAGGTCTCTGCGTGAGCAGGCGCAGAGTGTTGTCCGTTCAAGGGGTGAGTTTCCAGGCAGCGAGGATGGTTTCCGCCAGCAGTTGGTTACCCTGTTCGGTCAGATGAGTGCCGTCACGAGTCAGTAGTTTGCCGGTGTGACCCGGATGGCGCTTCCATTCAATACGGAATGCGGCATCAAACGGTACCAAGCGGCAAACACAGTGGTCGGCTGCTTCTCTGGCTGCCAAACAGTACGCTGAAAGAATATCTCCATGCGCCAGATAAGGCTCATCTTCAAAAAACGGGGCAGGCGTACAGATCGAGATTTTCCGGATGCCTTGCAGTTTTGCCAAGTGGCACATCCAGATTAAATTGCAGCGGTAAGCATCCACGCTAACGACGGGTTCATCTGCCCAGCAGCCACGCCCCACTGCCGCATCATTGGCACCCAGGAAAATCAATAGGGCATCCGGTTTACGATCCAGAATGTCGCTTTGGAACCGCGTCAGCGCCCAAGGCGTTTTGTCTCCGCCACGTCCGGCATTGATCACGTGATAATCCTTGAGCTTGTTCTGCAGCATAGTAACATAACCGTCTTTCGCAGCGGTCAGGCTGTCGCCAAAACAAATGACCGTATCATTGTGTTCCAAAAAAGGTTGGCTGAGATTCAACATGGAGGGAAAACTCCTTGGCTTTCAGTTTTGTAAATCAGAGGCACCCCATAGCAATGGTAGAATTCGCATATGGATTACCACTATTTTCGCTAAGACTAACACATAACAAGCCCCATCAAGAACGTCGACGGGATATGGAGCGCCGGCATCCTCAAAAAACGAGGCGTCAAAGTCAGACTTCCGGCTCTTAAATTTTGTTTTTGAGCAGACGGAGCCAGAAATTTTGAATTGATTTGGGCATGTGGGACAGCATAAGGAAAAACTTGGTGTGAAGGAATGGTGGTGAAGCATCCAAACAAGAAGAACAGCTGTGGAACAGCAGTTGGAACACTCTAAAACTGGAAAATGAGTGCCGAATTCCAGTGGAGTAGAAGAAAGCAAAAAAACAAAAATGGGTTTAGGCAAGAAAACAGTTAATTAAAGAGAAAAATTGGATTGGATATGCCAGTTTTTGAAGCCTATGGGATGACTGTGTTTGTAAATGCTAAGTTGTGGGGGAGCGGGTGCGGGGAGGATCCGGAGCTGGAAGCTCCGGGCACATTCTGGGGGAGGATCCGGGGACGGGGAAGCGGGCTGAAATAAGCCCGATTATGGTTGCCGGGACAGTTCAACAACAGTTTCAAAATGAGCTGTCCTAGGAAACATGTCAAATAATGCCAGGCGT
>JBAXYW010000497.1:0-3175 GCA_041670605.1 Lentisphaeria bacterium | reverse complement strand
TTGGGCACATAAGCCCAACTGCTCGGAATATCGGAAACCCAACCGTTCGGCATAATGGCATTGATCCCATAGCTGGTGCCAACCGTAATCTGACTGTAGTACTGCCGGGGAAAACTCGGGCAAACCCAGAGCTTGGCCATGTTGGCATCCACATCGGATTTCGTCCCACTATATTCCTTGGCAACATAACGAGGCCAGTGATATTCCGCAACACCTGCAGTTTTGATGTAGGAATGATTCGGCCCCGGCAGAATTTCGTTATTATCTTCCGCATAAAGCATATAATACTGCGCAATCTGACGGTTGTTGTTTAAACACTGAATCGCCCGAGCCTTCTCACGGGCCTTGCCCAACGCCGGCAGCAGCATCGAAGCAAGGATAGTGATGATCGCAATCACAACCAGAAGTTCTATGAGAGTAAATGCTCGAAAGCTGTTTCCCCCCATAAAATGTATTCCATTGACGATTCCAGCTGAATTAGCTCTGTTGTTCATTGTTTCTCCTTTCTGACCTGCCTGGTAGAGCGGGTCAACTTCATGCCTGCCCCAAAAAAAACGCTCCTATTACCACAAAAAAAAACTCACAAACCGCCGATTGCCTGCACCAATTCAACAGGTTCCGGCTGCACCTGCTTTTCATCGACAGCCAGAACACCACGACGCTGAAAATGTCCGTCGTACCAACGTTCTCCCGCCCTGGAATTCTCATCCAGCAGAGCCATGGCGGCATCGTATCCCATCTGACGGTATGGGTATCTCATTGCGGAAATCTGTGGTTGCATACGGCAAAAATCATTGCGGTCAGTCGTCGAAACAATACAAACACCTTGCGGCAGACCAAAATTCTCCGCCAGAGAACGGGAATAATCCGGGATAAAACCGAAAACCGGACTGAGCACCAGCGCGTCAAAAGGACACTCGGAATACGAATGCAGCAGATTTTCACGCATACCCTCAGCAGATTCGATCTCAATCACCTGTCTCTCACAATGACCTTGGATCGCCTGCTCATACCCCGCTGTCAGTGGAAAATCCGGCTCGGACAGATGCGACTGCAGTCCGGCAAAGGCAACCCGCTTGTACCCCGAAGAAAGCAAGCATTCTGTTAAATACCGCGAACTCTCTTCATAATGATAAGTAAACAACAGCCAATCCCGCACATAACGCGAAAATACATTCGGCCAGAAGCCATTCTGTGAAAGCAAGGCAATCCGGCTGCCACGACGGCTTAACTCCAACAGGCAAAACATAAACCAGGGCGCCGGTGCCAGGATCAGACTGTTCGAATCCAACTTGTTCAACCATGACCACTCAATCGCACAGGGCTGATTCGACTGCGATACCGGCTGCGTTACCAGCTGGACTCCACGCTCCGATACCGCCGATAAAGCCCCGCTGAATACCTCAAGCAAAGTCTCCGAATTCGAAGTGACTGAATCCAAAAAACCCGGATGCGGTATCAACATCGTCACAACCGGATTGCTGACAGCAGATTCCGTTGCCGAAATCCCATACTTCAACTGACGGGCTACATGATTGGGCTGATAACCCAAGGACTGCGAAACACCCAGGATCCGATCCCGTAATACTGCAGATACTTTCCCGTTGTCCTTGCCGCTCAATACACGCGATACAGTCATCGGACTGACACCACAGGACTCCGCTATCTCACGTAATGTAACGGCCATCATCGACCCCCGCAAAAATCTTCAAAGGTTTATAACAGTTTATCGCAATACCTAATAACTTAACCCCTTGTTTCAAGGTTGTCAAATGCCGTCAAAAAAAATATTAATAATACCGAATCATCTTGTGAATCAACTTCTTCCAACAATTTTTCGCGAGTTTTCCCGACCGATCCGACGGATCGGAGAATTAACAAACCAAGCTGCAAATTCGTGTGCAAGCCCATGCGCCAGAGCATTAACCTTTTAAAATTTTCGTACTACTTTTTCGAGCAAGATTTTTCTAAACCATGACACTCAAATTTCTGGTTCAGCAATCCTTGCGCATTACAGACCCATTGCACAATTTTGCAAGCGATCTCATCCGTCAAAGCAACAACCCAGAAAAAATTTCGTGCCTTTTCGTGTCTTTTCGTTGTTAAAAATCGGGTTGTGGGCGGGTTGTGCGCCGGATTGCTTTTCCCGGATTTCCGGATTACATTATCGGGTTTATTGTTTTCCGTGTTAAGGATTCTCTCTTTTCTTAAGGATATGTGTACTGATGCCTGAAAAATGCACGCAATATGAGCCCAGTTTGATTGAAGCCAGATGGCAGCAATTCTGGAAAGAGCACAAGACTTTCAAGGCCATTGACTGTGATTATTCCCGTCCCAAGCTTTATGTTCTGGACATGTTTCCCTATCCCTCCGGTGCAGGCTTGCATGTTGGCCATCCGGAAGGCTATACCGCCTCCGATATCTGGTGCCGTTACAAGCGGATGCGCGGCTACAATGTCCTGCATGCCATGGGTTGGGATGCTTTCGGACTGCCCGCCGAACAGTATGCCGTCAAAACTGGGACACACCCCGCAGAAACCACCCGCAAAAATATCGACGTTTTCCGCAAACAGCTGGAAGCTTTCGGTTTCAGTTTTGACTGGGATCGCGAAATCAATACCACCGACCCCAAATACTACAAGTGGACCCAATGGATTTTTGCCAAACTCTTCGAAAAGGGTCTCGCTTATGAATCCGAACAGCCGGTAAACTGGTGCCCGGAACTGGGTACCGTCCTGGCCAACGAGGAAGTCATCAACGGACGTTCAGAAGTCGGCAACTACCCCGTCATCCGTAAACCCATCCGGCAATGGGTGCTGAAAATCACGGAATACGCCGAAAAACTTCTGGCGGGCATCGATGAACTGGACTGGCCCGAAGGCACCAAGGAAATGCAGAAAAACTGGATCGGCAAATCCACCGGGGCGGAAGTCGATTTCCAGGTGCAGAGCCGCGCTGAAAAAAATCCGTGTCTACACGACGCGTCCGGACACCCTGTTTGGCGCAACCTATATGGTTCTTTCCCCGGAACACCGCCTGGTCAATCAACTGACCACTCCGGACAAAAAGTCGGCGGTCGAAGCCTATCAGGATGCCGCCCGCAACAAATCCGAACTGGACCGCACCGAACTGAACAAGGACAAGACCGGTGAATTCATCGGGGCTTATGCGATTA
>JBAXYW010000496.1:0-3179 GCA_041670605.1 Lentisphaeria bacterium | reverse complement strand
GAACCACCGCCCAAAGCAGTTCCCTATCAAGCGGTCACCCGACCGGAAGACGGCTGCCATCTGGCACTCAGCATCGAAAAGCTCTCAAAGGGCTTTTCGCCGGAACGCCCGTTTGTCATCTGGGCCCTTGGTTCCAGTTTTACGGATTTTCTGGGCAATGGCGAAGAACTGATCGCCGAACTGCGCAAACGCTTCCCCAATGCGCCCCCCATTGTTTACAAGAAAATGGTTGGGGGATCAACGCCCTATAACATGTTGCGCGGATGGGCCCGGCATCTTGTCATTCCGGATCATCCGGACCTGGTGCTGATTTATAATTTCGGCAATACTGAGAATCTGAAAAAGCTATTTGCCGAACTGCGCTCCAAGACGACAGCCGATATAATCGTCGGTTCGCTACACTGGTGCAGGCGACACGAAACGGCCTGGCCCGACCCGGAAATTCCCATCCCGAAACATGTGGATCCGAAAACGTTGCGGGAAGCATGTCAAGAGTACGCTGTGGAATTTGTGGAAACCCGGCGCGATATCACGGCCTATATGCTGGCGAATCATTTAATGATCCAAGATCTACTGGTGGATACTGTGCATCAAAACCCATATATGGCGAAGATGATCAATGAATCTTTTGCTGCCCACTTCAATAGCCAGGCCACTTTCTCCTATGATCCGCGTTCCCGTGAACGGCGCCTTGAAGCGGAAGCCCCGAACTCTCCAATCCGCAAAGCCGGATGGAAAACAAGCGAAGACGGTCAATCGCTGATCTCAGCCCCTTCTGCCGGGCAGGCCAGTGAAATAACCATAGAATTCACCGGTACTAGGATTGACTTGATCGCTCAGCGTAGCCCGGACGGAGGAATGGTCAGCGTCTGGCTTGACGGCAAGCCGGGTAACCAGATTGAGGCGTTTCATGCCGGTTATATCCAGCCCGACCAAAATAATTTCATCGATATTAAATCCAGCATCACCGACATGCGCAGGGTAATTTCTGATCGTTGTCCACACGGAATCGAACTGGGAAGTAATATCGTGCCGCAAAATTGGACGGTTACGATGCTGAGCGACCAGGGTGATTATGAACTGACCGGTAGCAGGACCGGAGCGGACGGCAAAGGCAACGCTTTTCAACCGTTCACCAGTAACTCTAGACAGATCAGCATCCCCCCGGATCTCTGGCGGCTTGCAAAGACCAACAGAACCGGGGACCGCTTCACCTTTGCAGTCAAGCGCAACAGCGTGGAACAGATTGATTTCAAGGGGACTCCAGGAAAATTCCGTATCTGCATCACCGATCAGCTGCCGAACAAATCCCATCAACTCACGCTGAAAATCCAGGGCGGAAGTAAAGTAACGCTTGATGCCTTTGATGTCTTTGAACCGCCGTTGAAATCCATAGAGGAGAAACAATAAATGAAAATGAAGCATGTAAGTGACGCCAAGCCGGTCGAGAATCCACCACAGGTTTTTCGCAAAACTCTGGCCTATAATGCCGAGGCAATGCTCTGTTCATTCGAATTAAAAAAGGGCGCCCGGATCCCCCTGCACAATCACCGGGCTACGCAGATTGGATACGTGATTTCCGGGCATGTTCAATTCCTGGGCGAAGATACGAAAGATTCTTTTGAGGTTTGTTCCGGCGATTCCTACGTGTTTGACGCATACAAAAAACACGGGGCAATCGCTTTGGAAGACACTTGTTTTATCGAAGTGTTCACCCCTGCACGGGACGAATATAAAGACTTTTGACCTTCCGCCCAAAAAGATGCGAAATAGCGCGAAGTGTTTGCAAAAACAGGTTGTTGGACGAAAGAATCCTGCCCTTTCGTCCAACCTGAAACTGTTTTTTCAGGAAAAGAAGCCGGAAGATTTGAGACTTTTTCGCACGGCTTCAGCCGCTTTTTTGGGATTGCGTTCCCGCAGAGCCTGATTGATTATGGTATGCGTCACAAGACTTTTCTGGCTATTCCGAATAAAGGACTCAGCTTCTTCCATGCTCCACCGTTCGGAAATGGCATAGAGATAGAAACAATCGGTAAGCTGCTGGGCAAAACGTTGAACGGCGACATTATTGGTTGCTTCAAACAAAGCGAGATGAAACGCCATGTCGGCCTGATTCATCGCCATCGCCGCTTTCATAAAAAAATCCGCGTCCCCCTGGTTTTCATACAATTTCTGAGCACAGTTTCGCATTTTTTCCAGAGCCATGCCGACCGCTTCCACTTGGGCAGTAGTGCCGTTCAGAGCCGCTTCAGATGCGGCGTAAGGTTCAATTAAAAACCGCAGCTGCATATATTGGCGAATTTCCAGAATGGTGATCGTGCGCACCACTGCACCAGTATTGCTGTGATACTCCAAAAGCCCCTGAGCCGCCAGCTCCATGATTGCTTCCCGGGTCGGCACAATCGATACGCCAATAGCTTGGGCGACAGCCGCAGCAGTAATGTGGGTTCCTTGGCGAAACTGACGCTGCATCAAAGCATTCCTGATATAATCAATGGCCTGCTGCTTGCAAGTCTCCTTCTTCCGGCACTCCCTTTTCCTTTGCTTCAGATTTGGTTTTTCTGTAAAATTCATAAATGTCCGATCCGCCAAAGTTACCCCACCAACGACAGGAAACTTAACTGACAAAAAACAACGAACCGCTCAAAAAAAACCAAAAGATACCAATAACAACAATATTTCACTCAAGCAAAAAAAAGGATATCTCAGCCGCTTATCCGTTGTAAAGTTATTTAATTTATCCAACTTCCTATGAAAAGCAAACCACTTAAGATCGTAAAATACAATTCTGCCCTGAAAAATAAAATCGGTCACTCCACCCTCCCCGGCAACTTCCTGAAAATCAAACTCTGTAAAAAATCCTAACCGACCCGCCAGATCAATCCAATGAAAAATAACACACTACACCACCCCGCAAGGGAATAATGGCTCGCTCCTCCCTTCATCGTGTCTTTTTTTGTAAAATCTACACTTGAAATTATAAAATCTTCTTTTATAGTTTTTCAGTCGTGTGAAAGCCATTTTTTGTTTTTTTTGCCGTTACCTCTGCTGTCAGGGGCGGTTTGGGTATAGATGCATGAAGCTGGGGGACGCATGTCTTGTTTTGTAAACAATCCTGCAGATATTCGTTTAGGTGTCATCGGTATGACGCCTGGCAACGGTCATCCTTACAGTTGGAG
>JBAXYW010000495.1:0-3180 GCA_041670605.1 Lentisphaeria bacterium | reverse complement strand
GACTTTTGGGGCTTTGAGATTCGTGTTCAGCTGCGCCGCAATTTCAAAGTTGGAAGGAATTGCGGCGGCCATGGAATCTGCAACGCCGTTCATTTCATCTTCAAATCCGACGCCGACGCCCTGCGCCATGTATTTTCCCACTTTGTCGCTCATAACCGTTGATGGAGAATTGATCCCGAGTTTTTTCATGATCCATTTGACTACGTTGTCGACCCACCCGGTGATCTTGTCGCAAATCCAATCGTAAGCGCCACTGATCCCCTCCCAAATGCCACTAACGATGTTCTTTCCGATATCTGTAAACTCGGTGAATTTATCATTGATGGGATCAATGATGTTTTCTTCAATCCATCCGCCGACTTTATCCGAGATTTCAAGCAGGCCATTCAAGATTCCCTTGCCAAGTTCGGCAAGCGCCGACCCTCCAAGGTTAAGCAACGCAAGTCCGAGCGTTCCAAGGGATGTCAGGATTGCAATAAGCACTTCCGCAACGGCTTTCATAGTCTCGCCGTCGGGGCTTATTCCGTTTTCGCGGACACTTTTTGCAAATTCGTTTATTGCATCTGCCCCGCTTTGGGCCATTTCCGGGAGCTTCTCAACGATAAAATTTCTTAACGCCGTGAAAAGAGATTCTACTACTTGCCCAACAACGGGCAAAAGATTTTCGCCTACAGGCGCAACGCTGTCGATTAGGTTTTGTGTTACTCCGGTAATATCTTCTCCGCTTCCAAGCCCGGTCAAGAAATTTTGCCATGCGGCCTTGGCAGTGTCCATACTGCCGGAAATGGTCTCGCTGGCCTCTTTTGCCGTCGTTCCGGTAATGCCCATCTCAGTTTGTACAGCGTGGACAGCATCGTAAACGTCGCTCAGGCTACTGATGTCATACTTCTGCCCAGACAGCTTTTCAGCGTCAGAAAGAAGCCGCTCCATTTCCTCCTTCGTGCCGCCATATCCTAATTTTAGATTGTCCAGCATCCCGTAATTTCCCTTTGCAAACCCTTGATAAGCGTTCTGGATTGAGGTCATGTCAGACCCCATCTTATTGGCATTGTCGGACATATCGGTTAATGCTTGGTTTGCGGCCTCGGCGGCTTTATCCGTGTCTCCCCCGAGAGATTGCAACAGTGGTGCCGAAAAACTTGTGACCGTCTCCATATAGTCATTGGATGACATCCCCGCGGTTTTGTATGCGTTGTCGGCATACTCCTGCACCTTTTTTGAAGAATCTCCGAATAGTGTATCAACGCCGCCAACCAACTGCTCATACTCTGCATAGCTTTCGACGGCCGCTTTCGTTATATCTTTGATTCCGTTTACAACCGCCTTAACTCCGGCAATAATCGCCTCTGACGTAAGGTTTGCCTTAACGATATCGCCGAACGATAGTGTCTTTTCCCCGGCGGTTTTGACTTCTTTTCCGTATTCATCAATCGAACTCGCGCAACCATTTGTGCTGTTTTTTGCCTCGTCCATGTATTTTGCGTTGTTTTTGAGATCGCCGTTTAGGTTGTTCAGCGCGGTCTTCGCATTGTTCAGCTGCTGCCGGTAACTGTCAGTCCGTTTATCGTTGTCTCCGTAGGCTTCCGAAGCGTCTTTTACGGCCTGTTCCAGCGCCTTTACCTTCTCTTTCTGCTGTTCGATCTGCTGCGTTAGAACCTTGTCCTTTGCGGTCAGGGCCTCTACTGTATTCGCCTGCCCCTTAAATTCGCTTTCTGAAAGCTTCAATTCAGAGGACAGCGTTTTCAGTTCGCTGTTGACAGAGGACATCTGCTTTTTAAACTCCGCTTCACCGTCAAGTTTAATCGCGGTGGTTATGGTTCTTGTGGCCATCAATCGTCCTCCTTCTTAATCAGCCCGCGCCTCTCCCGCTCCAAATCCAACAAATCCATCACCATGCCGACCGGGAGCATCATGCCCTCTTTCGCGGTCAGGGTGAGAAATTGGGTCACAATCTGCAAATATTTAGGGCGGGTCAGTCCGTTTCCGTTTTTTTTTGATACTCAGCCAGATAAGGGTCCTTTTCTTCGGTATCTTCTTCTCGCGCGAAGCCAAGCAAAATAGCCTGTTCCAGCGCCTTTTTTGCCACCGGAACGTCCAGCGGTTTCATGTGCAACCGGAAGTAGCTTTCAGTCACAATGGTTCCCGGCTTGAATCCGTCGTAGCGGCGCACCAATTCGCCTTGCTCCGCGAACTTCGCCAGCATCCAGCAGGTAGCATCAAACGATTTCTTGCCAGTGCCTTTCGGCAGCTCCGCGATAGACCGCTTGTCTCCAAATTTGTCGTATGTATCAAAAAGAGCGTTCGCGTTCATGGCAAGATGAAATGTCCGCCCGTTGAAGTCGTAATCAAAAGTTTTCATACCGTTCTCCCATAAAAGAGGGCGAGGATTTCTCCCCGCCCAAATCGTTATTAGATTGCTGCCGCCTTGATTTTGGCGTCAACCCACGTCTTCGCCGCTGCTTCGTCGGCCAGATCGGCGCTCTTGATCTTCCAGTCTCCGCTATTGCATCTCATAGCGGTAAACTTGACCTTTCCGCCGGACAGTGTGACAGATTCTCCCTTGGTGGTGTATTCCTCTCCCTGCATGGCGGCTTTGACTTTGGGATAATAAATGCCCTGATACTTGTTGACATTGTGGACCTGCTTGCAGACGATGTATGCAAGGCCACCATAGGGCGCTACGTCATCAGCGCCAAATTTCAGATCAGTGTCTTCTCCGGCTCCCAGCGTCGCGCCGAAAATGCCAGCCGCCACCGCGTTTGACAGTTCCGTCACTTCGACGTCAATGGAGCATTCCTTAAATTCGTTGGCGTACTCGTCCAGCGCGTTGTCTCCATGGATCTTTGCTTCGTTAAAAGCCGGCGCGTCTGTTGCTTTGGACAGTGCGCCGAGATTTACCGGCGTCCCGTAGCTGGGAACCGCGCTTACAGGCTCCGGGTTGGTAGCTGCGAACGGTGCCCACTGAATGTATTTGCATCCCTTGCTTGCCATTTAATCACAATCCTTTCGTTTTCAGCCACGCATCATAAACGGCCAGTCCCGCCGCATCTGATTCTTCCGCAGCTTTTTCATTTGCTTCTCGCATCCACTGATACGCCCTAATTCCTTTTTTCGGCGCTCCAAATTCCAGCACAAAACCGACCTCGTTGTTGGTAACGTCTTTTACATCGCCGCCAACGT
>JBAXYW010000494.1:0-3184 GCA_041670605.1 Lentisphaeria bacterium | reverse complement strand
CAGCCCGTCAAAAGTATGGTCCGGCTGATTCGGTTCCCAGCTCCGAATCGTGCGTACAGGATGAAAAACCAGAGAGCAATTCGGATGAGCCTCCAGATAAGCAACCTGGCGGCTCAATTTTTGGGGGTCGGTCCAGTAGTCGTCCCCCTCGCAAACAGCAACATATTTGCCGGCCAGGGGGATCTCCGAAAGAAATGAAAAGCCGCCGTGTTTGGTATATTGATTCTCCTTCTGGATGATGGCTTTCACATTGGGATTGCGGGAGGCATATTCCCGAATGATCTTATCGGAACCATCCGTGGAGGCATCATCGTGGATCACGATCTCAATGGGCGCATCCAACTGCTGCATATCAAACGAATCGAAAGCACGTTTCAGATATGCGCCATGATTATAAGAAAGGCAGAAGATTGATACGAGCGGAGAGTCCATTTATTATCCTCAATGAAGGAATTTTTTACGCAAGGCCGGGAGAATCTGCAGTATCGGCTTTGGGTTCTGTTTAAGGCCACAACAAAAGAGGAAATAGAGTCCGCAAAACAAAATCCCCCCAGCAAACAGCTTGAAATAAATATTGGATACCCCATATACAACAAGGCTGGTCACTCCCCCGGAAAGCAGGGAAAACAGCAAATAGGGGAAAATCAGGCGCAGTTGCTTCAGATAGCCGAACCCGATTAATTTCTCCATGGACCATGCATTGACCACGGAGCTTATCAGCGAACTCAACGCCATTCCCGCCGCCAGCGCGATTACCCCCCGGGAAATTGTACACACAATGATGATGAGCAAAATGGCCTTTTTGATGATTTCCAATTTTAACATCAATTCACTTCTGCCCGTTGCCTGAATGATCTGAAGATTCAAGATGTGAATAGGCCAAAAAAGATAGGTGACCGCGGCAATCTGCATGAAAATGGTGCAGGGCTCCCATTTGGAGGTCAAAAGCACAATGATAATGGAATGGGCCATAATAAAGCAGAAAACCATGATGGGGATCACTAAAAACATGCATGTCTGTAAAGTAACGGAAAATACTTTCCTCAATTGTTCGCGGTCCGTTTGAATGGAGGAAAACGCAGGAAACATGACTCCTCCCAGCGTATTGCTGATTGCCATCATTCCTACGCTAGGCAGTGAATTCCCGCGATTATAGTACGCCAGAGTCTTTATATCGAAACACTTCCCGACCAGCAACTGGAATCCGTTGAAAAATGCGGAGTCCACCAATCCGACTACTAATATTTTGTAACTGAAGTTGAACAGTGTTTTGATGCTGCTCCATTCGAAATCGCCCCAGCGCGGCCGCCAAGGAATAAACCACCAGTATGAAATGGTGCTGATGATGACGTTGGTGATGATTTGCCCCATCAGCGCCCACGGGCCAGCCCCGCCTAAAGCCATTGAGATTCCCACCACCGCCGAACAGACCATGGAAAGCCAGTTGATCCGCAACTGCAAAGCAAAAAGCATCCCGCGGGAGAGCTTGGCCCGATGGACAATCGCCAAGCTGCCGATGACCGGATTCAAAGCAAGAACGCGCAGAAGCAGGCAAAGCTTGTCATTCTTGTAAAAGTCCCCCACCCATGGTGCACAGACAAACAGCAGGCTGTAGATCAGTATGCCACTGGCCAGATTCAACCAGAAAACCGAATCGCAATCAGCTTCTGTCAAATCTTTCTTCTGAATCAATGCGACCTGAAAACCGCAGTCGATGAAAGCTCCCGCCAGTGCGGTAAACACCAGCAGAACCGCGATCATACCGTAATCCTCGGGGAGCAAAAGCCGGGCAAGAACGATAGACACGACAAACTGGATTCCCTGACCTCCAAATCGTTCCAGCCCCAGCCAGAATACTCCGGAAAGAACCTTCTGTTTGAGTGATTCCATCTTTTTTCCTATTTCTCAACAAACTTTTTGATTTTGCACACTGCAGCATCGGTTTCACAATCCAAGCGAGTACGTATTTCCGTAAGTTACCGCAAATACACAGTCCGTCCATCAATCGCCTGACTGATGATCTTATGAAAGCGGGCGGCAAAATCCTGAATCAACGAAGACGGCACTTATGCTGACAAAACCCAATATGATTTTGCCTAGACCCCGAATTCTCCGGGGCCAGCAATCGCGCCAATACGACGGATATCCCGAACAACAGTACCTGAGAGCCCGAATCGCTCCAGTCCCCGCCAGAAAACGCCGGAGATGATTTTATGTTTCAAAGTGGTCGTCATTTACAATTCAACTGCGGGATTCCCATACACAGTTTTTCCGGCTTTCAGATTGCGCATTACAACAGAACCCGCGGTAATCTGGCAATTATCTCCGATTTTTTTGCGCGGAACCACCATGCTTTGTGTTCCCATGAAAACATGATTTCCGATTTCAACCCATCCGCCGAGATCGACATGGGCCATCAGACTGCAAAAGTCTCCGATTCGCACATCGTGGCCGATTTGTGTTCCAATGTTGATGGTGACTCCGACTCCAATTTGTACGTCACTAGTCACGATACAGTTGGGACAAATCACTGTGCCTTCTCCTATTTGGTTGAATTTCCCTATTACGACGGAAGGGTGAATAAATGTGAAAAACGTTACTTTCGAGTGCAGGGATTCGTAAATCTGTTTTTTCCAGGAGAAATCCGCAACGGCTAAAATGACTATGTCATTGGAAGAAAAAGAAAAGGTTTTCCAGTCACCGACAATTCCGTAGTTGCTGGGATATTGAGCCAATTTGCTTTCTCCGCAGTGCAGATAACCGGCAATCTCCCATTTCTGCCGAAATTCAGGAGACTGCTCCAGCCAGGATTCCAATTCACGTCCGAATGCTCCGGCACCAATGATATACAATTTTTTCATAACGAGTACCCTCCATCGATAACTAATAAACTTCCGGTGACCCATCGGGAGGCATCAGAAAGAAAATAAACGGCTGTTCCCTTCAGTGCATTTACGTTTCCCCATCCCAATAAATGTTTTTCTTTTAAATGCTCCAATGCTTCAGCAGGAAGCTCATGAAGAGTATTCTGCCCCATTTCAGTATCTATTATATGTCCCGGAACTATTGCATTGACTCTAATATTTTTGGCACTCAATTCTACTGCCATGCTTCTTACTCCGGCCAATACCGCACCTTTGCTGGAGGAATAAGCCAGCAACGCCGGTTCCCCTTTGATTCCCGT
>JBAXYW010000493.1:0-3188 GCA_041670605.1 Lentisphaeria bacterium | reverse complement strand
TCGAACCTGTGACCTCCACCGTGTGAAGATGGCGTTCTAACCAACTGAACTATGCGCGCATAAAGGCAATTTTGCTGACAGAAATACTATATGCCGGAAAACCTTTTTTGCAAATAAATCACTACAGGAAACATGCCTTTTGGGACATTTTCAGGAGTTGGGGCGCGGCACGGCGCGCCGTGCCCTTACATCAGATTCGGCAGGTACGAATATCGGTGACGATGATGCCATTGGCACCGGTGTCTTCGAGACGGTCGACAATTTGATTGAGTTCTTTTCGTTTCACCATGGCTTTGACGGCGAACCAATCCTGTTTATTCAAGGGAGAGACAGTGGGGGCTTCGATGCCAGGAGTGATTGCACAGGCAGCTTCGAGAAGCTCTTCCCTGATGTCATATTCGATGACGACATAGGAACGCGCGACGATGATACCCTCCATGCGCCGTAGGAAGGTGTGGATAGCGGGCACATTGGCGGAATCCGGAGTTCTGGCGATGACGACGGCTTCGGACTTCAACACGGGGTCACCGACGATTTTCAGACCGGCCTGTTTAAGGGTGGCGCCGCTGTCGACCACATCGGCAATCACATCCGCTACGCCAAGCTGGATCGATATTTCCACCGCACCATCCAACTTCACCACCTTGACTTCAAAACCACGTTTCTTCATATCGGCCAAGACAATATTCGGATACGATGTGGCAATGCGCAAATGATTGAACAGAGACGGCTCCAGAGAACTGGCAGCGGGCACCGCATAACAGAACCTGGATGCACCAAAGCCCAGCGACAACAATTCAATGGCAGAAGCACAGCTGTCCAGCAGCAAATCACGCCCGGTGATTCCCAAATCGACAATGCCACTGCCGACATAGACCGCAATATCACGCGGACGTAAAAATAGGAATTCTAGGTTGTTACTGCTGTCGATGACACTGAGTTCCCGATATTCCGGGCGGACTTTATAACCGGCTTCCCGGATCAAGGCCAGTGAATCTTCCGAAAGGGAACCTTTGTTGGGGATGGCAATTTTCAACATGGCAGCAAATTTCAACTGGGTGTTTTGGCAAAAAATCTCTGAAAAAATCAGAGATACTTATAGAGGTCATGCAGAGTAATTTTATTGGCCAACATCATCACCTGCAAATGATAGATCAGCTGGGAGATTTCCTCGGCAGTGCGTTCTTTTCCTTCGTATTCAGCCGCCATCCAGACTTCGGCAGCCTCTTCGACAATTTTTTTCCCGATGCAATGTTTTCCACGGTTGACTTCCTTGACCGTTCCGGACGCCGGATCCTGAACAGCCACTTTCGCGCTCAATTCGGCAAACAGGTCTTCGAAGGTTTTCATAGAATCCTACTTTTGGGGTTGTAATGACTCGCGGATCCAAGCCGAAATCACTTCCGATGGGGAAGCGACGGTTGCAGCATCAAAGACAAAACTCTTCTTCTCAGTATGATTGGAAAGCAGAAGCAAACCATGATGAATATCCTTGAAACGCTCCTCACAAAACCCGCGAACCGTTTTCTTCTGACTGGTACTCTGCTCCACTATGCAAGCCACGGCATCCGGGCTGAATTCGATCGAGAGTTCATGCTGTTGTTGGAAACGTTCCGCAAACGCCTGTACTTCCTGGCGTTGGAGCTTTTCCGTCAATTCTTGACTGACCTGCAGCAATTTCGCCAATTCGGCATCGGGATTCTGCACCAATTCCGGCGTTAATTCCACGCTGGTCACCCCAGTGCCAGGCAATTCAAATTTGAAGTCCCGGAAAATGCGTTCGAGTACCGTCATCAATCCCCGGGCACCGGTTTTCTCCGCGACCGCACGGCAGGCGATTTCATGCAACGCTTCCGGATGAGTTTTTAAGTCAATCCCATAACCGGCAAAATTTTCCTGATATTGTTCCAGGATACCATTTTCCGCCACCTTAAGAATTTTTTCCAAGTCCTCTGCGCTGAGATCATCCAGGACGACGCGCACCGGCAAACGTCCGATGAATTCCGGTTCGAAGCCAAATTTCACCAGATCCTGCGTTTGCACCTGTTTGATGATCTCGCTGTCGCTACGTTCCGCCGTTTCTCCATTGGCTTGGAAGCCGATCATCGCATTGCCCAGACGGCGTTGGATGATTTCCTCAATCTGGTCAAAGGCACCGCTGACAATAAACAGGATGAATTTGGTACGGATGACACTGGCTGGGGGCTGACCAGTCGTCTGCATGGCCATCATAGCCTGCATCTGGCCGAGCATATCGGTCTGGCCGATCAATTTAACATCGGTATCTTCCATCAATTTAAGCAGGTTAACCTGAACGCCGCGACCGGAGACATCTTTGCCGCCCTCGCTACTTTTACCTGCGATTTTGTCAATTTCATCCAGATAGACGATTCCGTATTGCGCCATTTCGACATTGCCGTCGGCCGCCTTGACCAAGTCGCGAACGATGTCTTCGACATCATAGCCGACATATCCGGTTTCCGAAAACTTGGTTGCGTCTGCTTTGATAAAGGGGACACCAATCAAGCGGGCAATACAGCGCATCAGATAGGTCTTGCCAACTCCGGTCGGCCCCAGCATGATGACATTATGTTTGGAAAAATCGCGTTGCGCCAGATCAGGGTTTTCCAAGCAGCGCCGGACATGATTGTAATGGTCGCAGATGGCGGTAGCGAGCACTTTTTTTGCTTCGTTCTGACTGATGACGAAGCGATCCAAGTGATCCCGTATTTCCTTGGGCCGAAAGGAAAACTCCTTGACGACTTTCAATGGAGAAATAGGCTCTTCTTCGCTGTTTTCGGCGGGCGCAGCTTGGGAGCCGCGATGGATGGCCTGCTTTTTGGCAGTCATCACTTCAAACCCAATTTTTTCAAAAAAATCTTTCATAGAACCGACCAAGTCGTCGGGAGTTGCAGGATTCTGGGCTGAGGCATTCTTTTTTTCTTCTGGGGTTTCCGTTTTTTTTTCGCTTGTGCAGCTTTCTTCGTTTTTATCCGGTGTTTCGAGCAGTACGCTGGGTTCCGTTCCGGTTGGTTCTTCACTATCTTTTTTCATCATCATTCCTGTACTGTTTCAACTTCATTTTTCATCTGCACCATACGCATATCGAACATAAAACTGGGCGCTGATGCAGAGATATATAAAATATACTTCCTGAAGCGAGAAATTGCTGGGAAAAGCTCGGAACT
>JBAXYW010000492.1:0-3199 GCA_041670605.1 Lentisphaeria bacterium | reverse complement strand
TGCGCCCATCCGATGCTCAATCCTGAAAGAAAAAAGGGCGATGCGTTATACTCAAATTGCAGATACTGAGGTTGAGCAAAGGCTGTCTGAAGGACTCGCCGGAATTGCCGCAGACATGGCCGCTCTCAAACCGGCTCAACGACCGCTTGCAGTCTATCTTGGCGGTGGATACGGGCGGGGCGACGGAGGTGTTGCCCTGCAACAGAATGGCAGCCGAACCCTCTATAACGATCTTGACTTTTTTGTTTTCGGAAAAAACGCTTTGCATTGCCGGACGATCGATCGTGCTCTGCAACCCCTGCATGTAAAATGGTCCGAAATTCTCGACGTCGAGGTGGAATTTTCCGCGGCTAAGACAAAAAATAGATTGTCCGGCATTGTGTCGACTCTGATGTTCCAGGAATTGCTGCAGGGGCATCAGCAGATTTTTGGTGATCGCGATGTCCTGCAGGAATTGCCACGTCTGTTACCGGAAGAACTGCCCCCTGTGGAGGGCATCCGCCTGTTCCTGAATCGCGGAGCCGGGCTGCTGTTCGCTGCACAACGAATCCTTGCCGAATCTGGCATGACTGCCAAACAGCGTGATTTTGCGGTTCGAAATTTGCACAAAGCAGTATTAGGTTGTGCTGACGGCCTGTTGCTGACACAGCACCGTTATTGCTGGAAAAGCAGTGAACGCCTGCAGGAATTGAACAAATCAGGCCTGCCTTTTGCTGGTGAATTGGCCGAAGCCTATGCACAGGCGCTTGCTTTCAAGGCACAACCCCGACCCGATACGGAAAGCGATTTGCTGCAACGCTGCGAACAGATCCGGCTACTCTGGCGGCGTTGCCTGCTTTTCGCAGTGGCTGGCGAAAAAGGCGAATCGATCCGGAAACTCGCAGAACTGCGCGGGGGCTTGCTGCATTCACGGTTTGAATGCTGCGACTCTCCTTTGCGCAATGCGCTGCGCTGGCTGTTAAAAACTGCCCGCCCTCTGCCTTTACGGCAGCTGACTGTCCTGCCCTTGTTGCGGGTACTGCTGGAATTATGCGAGATACTGTTTGAAAATCCCATCGGGGGAAACTATATTAATCAAGATTTTTTTTCGCATGCCAAGTCGTATGATGACTTTGTCAAGCACTGGGGGATCTTTAATTGATCATGGAAGAAGTCTATGCAGGCAGAGCTGGCAGCAAATAAAAACTTTCATGACGATGCGGGATCTGCCTTGGATCCTCTGAAAGTCCAGAAAATTGCCTTGGCCATCTTTGCAAAGAAACTCCCCTTCTTTATTTTGATCTTTATTTGTCTTTTTGCAGTACTGGAATATGTATTCTGGAAGCAGAAAATCAGCCGTCTGGATCGCTATGCCGCTTTTGCCAGTCTGATTTATAATCCAAAGAGTATTGAGCAGTATCGTCCCCTTGATTCCAAGCTGGTGACCGACCTGTTTGTTCGCAGCAATGTCCGCAGGGCGGTCGCGGTAAAACTGGGACTCTCCCCAGAGGAGGAGGCCAGTCTGGGCGGAATGATTGAGGCCCAGCAGGTAAAAAACAAAGCGAATTTTATGATTATTTCTGCGAAAGGGGCTACCCCAGAGAAGGCGATCGAATTAAACCGGGCGGTTGTCGCTCTTGGAATCGAGGAATTTCTGAAATTTCGGAACTCGGACTTGGCGGATCGCCTTGATTATCTGCAAAAACAGAAGGATTCGGGATTGAAAGAACTCGCAGAGTATGAACTTGAAATGCAAAAGCTGCTCGATCCTGTCAGCCTGGCGACACCGGAACAGCAATTGACCAAACTGCGACAAACGATTTCCGGGCAACTGATGACGGTGGCTGAACTGAATATCAAGGTCACCAATCTGCAGCAGAAAATCAATCAGATCAATGAACAACTGAAGAATATAGACCCGAAGATTCAGGATCATCTCAATACCATCAGTTATTATGCTTCTGAAGAGGAACGTCTGAACCGGGAATTGCTCCGCTCACGACAGCTGTATACGGATCAGAATCCGAAAGTCAGAGCTGCCCAGGCAGAATTGCTGCTGATCCGGGAACAAAAAGAAGCTTTTGCCAAAGAAAAAAATCTCGATATGCTCGATCCGGATATTACACAGCGTTTGCAACAACTAAAAGACAACCAGCTTGTTTTTGCCAAAGAATTGACCGACCTGGTTCAGCAGCAGGAAATTGCTGTTCAGGAGCTCGAGCAGAACAAAAAGCGCTCCGAAAACTTGCTCACGTCCCTTGCAGAGGAAAATAAGCTGAGCAATAAAATTGCCTCCGTCCGAAATGCTTTACGAAAACTGGATGGCGATATTCCGGATTTAAAGACCTTATTGGCTTCGGTGCCGCAGGAATTGCTCGTTCTTGAGCCGGCTGGCAATGCGGTTTTGACGGATAAGAGTCTGCTGAAAAAAACCGTTGTTGCCTTATTTCTGGCCGGTATTCTGGTTTTCAATGTGGCTTTGGCCTGGGTGGCAATCCTCTTTTTAGCAGGAAAGATTGAATCCATCAATGAAATCGTTCTGCTAACCGGACTGGATTGCCTTGGCGGATTTCCGGATATTCAGAAGACCTCTGCAGATGATGATCGCCTTCTCGAAATTTCCCATGACTTGTTTTTTCAATTGAAAGATTATTTGAAGAATGGGCAAATCCTTTTTGAAGCTGGTTTCATCGGCGCAGTCAGCCAGGACAAAATCCGCGAATTGCTGAATATCAATTTTGCCATGAATGGCATGCGTCATTTCAACCTGATCTGCGATTCAATGGAAAATCTTGAGAAAAATTCCACTGCAGAAAACCCGGAAAGCAGTCATGCGGACTGGGAAGATGAACTGCTTGCAGTGGAAAAAAAGAACGCAGGACTGGGTCATTTCTGCGTGAATAATCCGCACCTGCTGCTCTCTTCGGAAATCGAAATTCTTTCCAGAGATATCAATATTCTGAAAAAACATTATGATCTCATCGTGATTAGCCGTAAAACTGCCTTTAACGGCAACGAACTCTCCTTCCGGCAAATGACCGATTTTGCCGAATGCACGGTTCTTTTCTTTGGCTTTCGAAAAACTCCTCGCCGGATTCTGCGTCAGCTGGCCCGGATGAAAAACAGTCTTTCCGGGCAACTTTGCTGTCTTCTTACTGGAGTAAAAAAAGATGAGTGGGCGTGACCTTTTACATTTTCTTTTTCTTTCCGTGCTTTTATT
>JBAXYW010000491.1:0-3224 GCA_041670605.1 Lentisphaeria bacterium | reverse complement strand
CAGGGAAAATCCGGAAGAAACGCAGATAGCATTGACGGATAAAGGACAGCCTCTTCATGCCCCAGGCTATAACCATTATTCGTTCGCCTCCGATAAATGGCAACAGGACTTTGGATTTGCCTTACAGCAATTGCTTCAACACTGCGAAAAGTCCGCTTATCGCCAGCGAATAATCGGTTATTGCCCGATGAGTGGTGATGGCGGTGAATGGTCTTACGGTTTCCGTAATTATCTGAGCGATTACAGCGAACCACAACGACGTGCTTTCAGTAAATACGCACAAAATAAATATAATAATAGCCTTTCGGAGCTACAGAAAGCATGGAACAGCAATGAAAAGTCGTTTGCGGATATTCAGATACCAGATTATCAACGGCGCCTGCAAGGAGACCTGGGACTTTTTTTTGATCCCCGTAAATCACAGAAAATCATCGATTTTAATCAGCATTTTTCGCACACAGTCATAACCGCAATTCGACATATGGGACAAATCATCAGAAACCATGCTCCCGGCAAACTGAGTTGTTTTTATTATGGATACCACTTTATGCCCGGCACCCAAAACGGTGATCTGGTCAATACCGGGCACCGGGCGCTGGCTGAATTGTTGCAGGCGCCGGAAATCGATGCGATTGGTTCTCCGCAGATGTATTATAATCGCAGCAGCGGCGGGGCAGCCCTGTCACAAACGGTTGTCAAATCAATTCAGTTGAACAATAAACTTTGGCTCAATGAAGATGATACCCGCACCTACCTGACAGGTAAATTCTGGCCGAATTTTCCGCCGCCGTTTGAAAAAAACTATGATGCATCTCTGGCTGTTTTACTGCGCAATGCGGCCTTCACATTGTTCAAGTCGAATGGCCGGCTGATGTGGATGGAAATGGGTGTCAATTGGTTTAACCACCCGGGGTTTATTGCCTTAGCGCAAAAAATCAGAGCCGACAAGGATTTCCAGCTGAGTGAAAAACCGGAAGTGGTGCTGGTAGTCAGCGACAGCAGTTATAATCATATGCGTTTCAGCCGCGAATTAAGTGAACCATTGCTGGCTCGAAGCATGATGCATACCTTTACCAAATTAGGGGCACCAATTGACACTATATTACTCAGCGACCTCGAAAAAGCTCCGGATTACCGGCTATATGTTTTTATGGACTGCTGTATTCTGAACCAACAACAAATCGATATTATCCAGGCCAAAGTCAAGAGGAATCAAGCCAGCGTTCTCTGGATGTATGCTCCGGGATTCGGGGATGGGGAAAAATTAGCGCTTGCCAATTCTGAAAAACTAACTGGTTTCAAGTTGGACTTGATCGAAGATGCCGTTAGCATCAGAGTCCGCGGGCAGGAAGCCTTAACAGCACAATTAGCTCCCATGTTGATTTATGCCGGCTCGGAACCTGGTCTTGACAGCCTTGAAATGACATTCAGAAAGCAAACCTGCTCGGTTCCCATACTGCAGAAAAAAACTATGCCAGGCTCTTGGACATCCTATTGGTGCGGCGCTCCGTTAATTACTCTGTCAGGTTTGCAGCGAATTGCCGCAGCTGCAGGAGTTCACTTGTTTTCTCAGCACTCTGATCAGGTTTTTTATAATGGCCGTCTGCTGGTCGTACATGCCGAAACGGACGGTAATCGGGATATTGCCTTACCGGAAACAGCCATGGTCTTTGACTGGATGACTGAAGAACAAATCACACCGACTAAAACCAACCATTTCACAATCAATATGAACTCCGGAGAAACCATAGCCTTTCGAATCTTGAAATGAAGAGAAAAAAGGATTTTCCGGAAATAGCTCCCCCAGGCCTCTCCATGAGCATGGGACTGTTGCCGGGGTGAGAACACTTCGCAGGGGCCAATGGTGCCGATGGATCTGCGGCACCTGTGCGGTACACTCTGCCGGCGAGGACGCCCATTTGCGCTAACTTAACCTAAAAAATTTGAAGTTTTAAACACATCCATCCCATAACACTAGCCGATTTGCATGGTTATCCCCAAAAGCGTATTCTGTTCTATTTGCTAGCTCCGTAGGGGCGGTTTCATTTTAGCCCCGGGTAAAGCCCGGGGTGTCGGCATGTAAGTTTGTAAATAGTGCCATGAAGGGGTACCTCAATGATCCGTTTCACACTCCGGATATATTTTAAGTTAGCGCCAATAGTCGAGGGCGCCGGCGCTCCATAACGCGCGTCCATTTTGAGACGCGTGACAAAAGAACCCGAACCGCCGGAGTACACAAAAGCTTCAGGGAAGCCATTCAAAAAGTCGGCAATCTGCGGATAAATTGTTTTGGATTTGGACGCGAGTCCACCCCAGGTTCGTCCTTGATAATACTTTCTATCAGTCAGGATTTTTTCCAATGAAGACATCCCCGCCGGAAAAAGTGGTCAACATCATTAACTTCATCCGCAATGTCGAACCACGTCTTACCATCGATTTGGAGGAACCCGTCCGACAGCAGATGAAACTCGCACGAGAATATTCGTTGCCTACTACTTGGCTGCTCCAGTACGACTCCCTCTGCAGTGCTTTTTTTGTTCCGTATCTTAAAGCTAGGATGCCCGACAATCACGAGGTCGGCATCTGGTTTGAAATCGTCCAGGAACAAGTCGAGGCCGCCGGCCTGGCCTGGCGGGGACGCTATAGCTGGGACTGGCATTCAGACAAAGCTTTTTCCATCGGCTACACTCCGGCTGAACGGGAAAAACTGGCGGACGTCATGATGGAAAAATTCAAGCAGTGCTTCGGCTATTATCCCAGAGTTATGGGTTCCTGGTTCTTTGACGCCCGACTTCTTGCCTTCTTACAGGATAAATACGGCCTTGATGCGGCCTGTAACTGCAAAGATCAGTATGGTACCGACGGCTATACCCTTTGGGGAGGCTATTGGGCCAACGCCTATTATCCCAACCGGAAAAACGCTTACCTCCCAGCACGAAACCTTACTTCACAAATCCACGTTCCAGTTTTCAGGATGCTCGGCAGCGATCCAATCTATCAGTATGACGCGGACGTCAATCAAAACCACGGCAACGGTCAGCCCGTCATTACCCTCGAACCTGTCTATTCAGGATACGAAAAAAAAATCGCAGGCGGCGGCAATCCACAGTGGTGCAAGTGGTTTTTTCAAGAAAATTTCAGTAGCGAAAATCTGAATTATGCATATGCCCAGGTCGGTCAGGAAAATTCTTTCGGCTGGCCCAAAATGTCGGTCGGACTAAGCT
>JBAXYW010000490.1:0-3224 GCA_041670605.1 Lentisphaeria bacterium | reverse complement strand
CTCAACGACATCAAGAATCGCGGTGATCTGCGGCACGCCGATCCCGGCAACAACTCGGGTCGTACAGATGGAGCCGGGTCCAATTCCGACTTTCAGAGCATCCACGCCGGCGTCAATCAGATCCTTTGCCGCTGCTCCGGTGGCGATATTGCCAACAATCAGCTGCAGATCCGGGAATTTTTCTTTAATTGCCTTGACTGTTTTGACAACACCGGCAGAATGTCCATGCGCTGTATCCACCACAATCACATCGACCTGTGCTTTAACCAGGGCTTCCACCCGTTTCATCGTATTGCTGGTAACGCCAACTGCTCCGCCGACGAGCAAACGGCCGCGGGAATCTTTGGCTGCCTTTGGGTATTTGATGCTCTTTTCGATATCCTTAATGGTGATCAGACCTTTAAGATTATTGTCGTCATCGACGATTGGAAGTTTTTCGATCTTGTACTGTTTTAAAATGGCTTCCGCTTTTTCAAGTGTCGTTCCCTCTTCTGCGGTGACAAGGTTCTCCTTGGTCATGGCATCTTTGATTTTCTTTTTGGGGTCATTTTCAAAGCGCAGGTCACGGTTTGTAATAATTCCCACCAATTTTTCATTTTCGGTGATAGGAACACCGGAAATTCGGTAACGGGCCATTAATTCAAGTGCATCGCCAATACAATGATCTGGAGATAAAAAGAAAGGATCAACAATAACGCCATTTTCTGAACGTTTAACCTTATCTATTTCAAATGCCTGTGCTTTGATGCTCATGTTTTTATGAATAATCCCGATTCCACCCTCTCTAGCCATTGCGATTGCTAAACGGGCTTCTGTGACAGTGTCCATACCGGCACTCATGATGGGAATATTTAATGAAATCTTCTTGGTAAGTCTTGTGCTGGTGTTGACGTCACTTGGCAGCACTTCTGATTTTGCGGGGATCAACAGGACATCATCAAAAGTGATTCCCTCTTTTAATATTTTCTCCAAACTTTGTAACTCCTTCCAATTTTGAACTCTCATTTAGATACAAAAAAAGCAGACAATTGGCCATTGCTTTTCATCTGCTTCGTGTATTTTCAGTAACCTTATTTATGTTTTTTAGTCTAACACAACTTGCTTCCGTGTGACAATCATTATTTTTCTGGTAACGTTATCTTTTCTCAATCCGTTTCAATCTTCGTTTCTAGAACAACAATAGTGATGGATTCTCCATGTCGGCCTTGATATTCTTTAAGAATTTTGCGCCTTCCATCCCGTCAGCGACACGATGATCAAGATTCAGGGTGATTTTCATGACGGATCTTACCATCGGTTCGCCCTGATGCACCCGCAGCCGCTGAACCACCTCACCCACGCTCAGAATGGCGCTGTTGGGGTGATTGATGATGGCCGTGAATTCCAGAATGCCATGCATGCCGAGATTCGAGATGGAAAATGTGCTGCCCTTGAGGTCTTCCTGAGTCAAGTACTGATGCTTCACCGATTTCAGGGTTTCTCCCCGGCTTTTCACCATTTCAATAAAAGTCATCTCCTGGGCATTCCTGATCACTGGTATAATGATGCCATCCTCGCCATCGACGGCCAATCCCAAATTCACGTCAGCATGTGGGATGATGGCTTGGTCTTCAAAAGTGCTGTTGATCAGGGGATGTTTCATCAGCGCCCTGGCCGTTGCCATCAATAGAAAATCGGTATAGGTGCAGCGATAGTGGGACTGTAATTCAATTTTCTTTGCTATTTTCTTGCGGAGGTCTTTTACTTCCGTCATGTCAATTTCTGTCGTGAGGGTGATCACCGCTGTTTCCAGACTGACTTTTACCAGCTGCTCGGCGCTGTTCTGCCGATTTTCCGGGATTGTCATGTTATTTTTTGCATTGTCTGCTGGGTTTTTTTCGAATGTCGTATTTTCAAGCTCACTCATTGGCACCGCTTTGACAATAATCTCATCGCGTAACGGTTCAACTTCGCCTTCCACAAATGGCACAAAATCGAGCTCCGGATTTGGCAGCGTTTCCTGTTTGCTGTTTCTGTTTGCATTCCGGGGAGCTTCCGTTCTTTTGATCTCATGCTCCTTCGGTTCCGACTTTCTGCCCCAGCTCTTCGTGGTTTTAGGCTTTCGGGCTTCAGACTTCCTGAGCTCAATTTTCCCGGTCTCCGGTGTCGCTTCTCCGGAAGGATCCGAATAAACATTTTCGGAATTTCCCGCGATTTCGTCAAGCACAGTCCCGATGACTGCCGGTTCCTTCGAACGGTAATCGGAAGGACCCGGCCGAATGATCACCATCCGGCTGACATCTTCCAACTGAATCCGACCCTTCTGTCCGGATCCCAGAAGGGTCTGAATATCGATGTCGTGTTCCCTTGCCAGGCGTCGAGCCGCCGGGGTGGCTCTTACTTTTCCCAGTCGCGGATCCGCCTCAGGCTCTGCTGCGGCCTGCTCCTCAATCGCTTCCTGAATTTTTTCCTGAACCGGCTCCGATGGCAGCTCCGCCTGGATTTCTGCTGCCGGTATGACAGGGGCAGTTTCCGGTTTCGCTTTTTCACTGTCAGTTGCGGCCATTTCAGTTTCAGCCGAGGGCTGAAGTGGCGTTTCCTCCACTGCTTCGCCTTCTGCTCCTGAGTAGCCAGTGGTCATGTCCATTCCTGATTTCGGTAATATTTCTTCTTTTGCCATAATATGTCTTTACTCCCTATTCCCGATTAAGCAGGCGATAAACCCCATGAACAAAATCATTTCTTTGCGGCACCACTGATGCCTCCAGTTCTTTACTATAAGGAATCGGCACATCCATCCCGCACAGTCTGAGAATCGGCGCGTTGAGATAATCAAAAGCTTCGCTTTCCGCGATGCGAGCCGCAATTTCCCCGCCGACGCCACCCGTTTTGGGTGCTTCATGGGCCACGATCAGACGTCCTGTTTTGATAACGGATTCCACAATCGGCTTCATATCCATGGGATACAGGGTGACCGGATTGATGATTTCAGCTTCAATCCCCTCTTCTTCCAGAAACGCTGCCGCCTCCATCGCTTTTGCCAACAGGGTCCCGTAGGCCACAATCGTCACGTCCTTGCCCGGGCGTTCGATCAATGTTTTTCCGATCACGATGGTATAATCATCGTCCAGTGGAACCAGCCCCTCAGTTTGATAGAGCGCTTTGGGCTCGATGAAACAGACCGGATTATTGTCGCGGATGGCGGCTTTAATCAGGCCTTTGGCCTGTGCCGGTGTTCCCGGCGT
>JBAXYW010000489.1:0-3232 GCA_041670605.1 Lentisphaeria bacterium | reverse complement strand
GACCAGAAATTCTCCGTCACGCCGCCCTTTTTCTCCTTTAAGATTATGCGGATTGAGCTGATCCGTCTCATAGAAGCATTCGCTCCAGCGCCAGCGCACAGTTCCCTCACCGCTGAAAACAAATTCACTCCAGACGCAGACATAATCCTCGAAGATAAAACGATTGCCTTCCCTGCGGAAGCGCTGTTCCAGCTCGCGACGTTGCAACGGCAACACCGGCGGCAGCAAATTACGCTCATCGACAAAGAAGTCAACCGGGTGCCATTCCCCGCCCTGCCCGCATAATATCCCCCAGGGATATTCACGCAATTCGAAACGCGGGTAGACGCCCCAGTCCGGCCATGGCTTTTGGAAGCTGAAACCGCTTTCCTGCTGCCATTCCCAACTGCCCGGCAACGGATTTTTTTCTTCGAAATAAAAGCCATGCCGCACGGAAGTCTGTCCATGGGCTGTCATCCCGGAGCCAAAGCAAAGCACTCTGGCGCAAAGGCAGTATTCCCCCACCGGCAGATCCCGTCGGCATTCCTGAAAATACCATTCTGTCGGGCAACCCCGTTCCGGTCCGTCCGCCAGCCAGTCCCCATTGAGAAAAAGCTGGCAGCGCTCATCGGCACTGAAACGAAAATGCAATTGCGAAGGAGTATTCAGCCGGAAACTCTTCCGGTAAACAACAATATAGGGTGCCTGCAAAGCCGCATCCGGCTGCATCCATTGGTTCTTCATATTCTGTGTATGCTTTCAAGACATTTACTGTTCATTGGGCTGGTACGGCATCATATGTGCACCGTATTGGCTGTTCAACTCATTTACCTGGTGCCAGCTGACATGACCATCCATGTAGGAAATATTGCCGCCAACGGGAATGACTCCGCTGCCGCGATGATTGGAAACGACATCGGATATTGTCCCATTTGTGCAGACATCCATCAACACTCGCCAATGCGGCTTCGTCTTTACCAGATTCAGCGCAGAATTCACCCGATAATTCGGCATCCGCCAATAGGCATGATAATTCGTGTATGGACGGCTTTTCAGGGCAGCTGACGGACAATGCGTCAGTGACCAGTTAGAAATATAATACGGATACATGACGAGGCCAATCTGCATGGTGTTGCTGTTGACCATCGCTTCGCCACCAGTATACGAAATTGCCGCGACTTTCCACCAGAAATCAGGATAAACAGTGCTGCGCGGCGGCGGTGGAAATTCATTATTATTGTCATCAACATACATGAATACCGCAAGGGTCAATTCCTTCAAATTTGCAGTGCATTTGACAATTTGAGCCTTGCTCCGGGCCTTGCCCAAAGCAGGCAGCAGCATACTGGCAAGAATGGCAATGATGGCAATTACGACGAGAAGTTCAATTAAAGTAAACAGATAACGGTTTGGGTACCTCTTTTTCATCTCATGATCTCCTATTGGGTTTATGGTTGATAATTCTGATCAAGAAAATCGAAAAAAACATCCGCGGCCTTTTTGACAGGCTCCCCTCCTCTTGCGCAAATCCACAACACCTTCTTTTCCGGCAACAAAATCACCGCGCCGGAAGTGCCGGCAAGTTCTGCTGCTTCTGTTGGAAGCAACTCAACCAACTCCGGAAAATCCGTCATGCTGCCGACTGCGATCTGCCGCCCTGAACCGAGTTGATCACTCAAAGTCAGACTCCAGCAGTCATTGAAACGGGGATTAAGCATGCCAGGCTCCCGGGTGAAATTGCGCTTATCCTTTTCATGGCAGGCCTGCCGGTATGGATAATAGCGATCCAGAAAGCCGCAAATACCCCGATTGGCTTCATTCCGGATAACCACGGAAATTTCTCCGCTGCGAACAGCCTCCGGACTGAAAAAATCCAGGATATCTTCGGTTTTGCCGAAAATTCCGCATGGTTTTTCGGCTTGCCAGTTCTGATCCCGCAACACCATGATTTCCTTGGCGGCCAGGCGCACCGGCAGTTGAATGACATCCTTCGCAACAAGCGGTTCAAGTGCTTGGCCAGTGACGGCCTTCGGGCGGTATCCATCCGCCTTCAAGTATTTGCGGTAAAGAGTCACCGTCGTTTCGACGCTTGCGCGTCCAGGATTGCTGATCGTGAAAATCGTATCCAGTCCACTGCCAAAACGTCCAAACCACAAGCGGTCGCCGTCCTTGCAACTCAATGCCGGCACCGGATTCCAGCCGGCTCGCTTCAATTCACGAATCAGCTCCAGCCAGGGCCGGAAGTATTTCCGGTCACGGTATTCAACAACCCAGTTCATTGGAGAAACGCCATATCGCAGGCAGTTGAACAACAAATACTGTGCCAGGCCGGCAATAATCCCGGAATGAATTTCCGGATCCTGGGCCAGATGCCAGTTGATGGCACTGTTGTTTCCGCGCCCAAGCCCCCCCCAAACGGTCAGGGGTTTCTGACCACTCATCAAACGCAGCGAACGGAAATTGTCCAGCTGGGCCTCGGGATTTCCCTCAAACATGACCGCATCGGCGTAGAAAATTGGCAGGGCAGGCTGATTTTCCAGAGCGTGATTCATCATTACCGCCATCGGTTTTCCAGCATGACGCAAAGTGCGCATGTACCTCGCAAACGGAATCGGCACGATCGCATCACTGGTAAAAATTTTGCCATCCGCATCAAAACTGCGTCCGCTGGCGAAGTTGCGTTGTGCTTCGCAATAGTCATTGCCGCTCCAGTTGGTCATGTCCAGTGCAAATCCGCTGATTTGGTAATTCTCCGCTGCCAGGCGCAATTCCCGTTCGAGGAAGCCGGACAGTCCGGAGCCGCTGGGGAAGGTAAGAGCCGTCCTGTTCTGATTGTCCGGCAGGGAGTACAGGAAGGAATCCGGGATAGTCACTCCTTTGTCATTGACCCGTTGCGCATCCGGAAAGCATTTGACGATTTCTTTTGCGGTATCTTTGATCAGGACATAAAAGAGCATGGCCGCCTGGCGGTCACCGGAAGTGAAACGCTTGCGCTCCGCAAGCTGATACTCTTCATATGTACAGGACTTCCTCTTCCAGTAGGTCTGCCAGTGCATATAGCCATCATCGGGTTTCCATTCGGATTCCTCAATAAACCAGTTGCCGGCCAGATTCCAGGGACAATAAGTCCATTCCCAGTCCAACCCCAGCTGACGACCGCTGTGAATTTCCAGATCCCGGGTGACATGCGTGGAAACAAAATAACCGCCTACTCCATAAATCCGCGGATCAATCCCCGGCGCTGGACGGAAAT
>JBAXYW010000488.1:0-3233 GCA_041670605.1 Lentisphaeria bacterium | reverse complement strand
GTACATACGGCAGGCTAAAGCCCGTACTACATACGGCTGGAAGACGTACATACGGCAGGCTAAAGCCCGTACTACATACGGCTGGCGGTGCTGAAAATATTTCGTCCAATGAGCCATTGTTCATAGAGGTTCGTGCGTTATATAACGATACGATCATGCTTTTGTGCCGAATTTCTGGAGAATTTTGTGGAAGTCAAAGCGAATAAGAGTTTAGCGGACCGGATCATCCATGCCAGCGTTATTGTAGGTCTGGCACATATCTGTTTAAAATTTGCCGGTTTGATACAGGTCAAATTTGCCACGCAGTATTTGGATTCCTCCTTGTATGAGCCCATCATGGTGGTGGCTTTCACGGGGGTGATCAACAGCCTTTTTTTGATTGGCGAAGAAGTCATCGGTCCTTCGTTTCTGACCATTTTCATGCGTGAGAAAGAGGAGAAGAATGAGCAGGCTGCCTGGGACTACGGCAATACGGTTCTGACTTTTCAGAGTCTGCTGCTGATGTTTATGGTCGCACTGGTAGCCTGCTTCCCGGATTTTTTTATTCATCTTTTTACCAAATGGGATATCCAAGATAATCCGGAACGTTACAAGATATTGCGCCTGAGCTTGCAGGTACTGGCTCCCTGTCTGTTTTTCCTTTCCCTGGGCTCGACTACCTACATGCTGCTTAATGGCTATAAGAAATTTTTTCTGGCGGCGTTTGGCGATGCTTCAACCAAAATTTGTGTAGTATTGGGGCTGGTCGCGGGCATGGGCTGGTTTGGCTGGGATTTCCGGGCTCTGTTTGCCGGGTTGCTGGCCGGCAGTGCCGCCAAATTGGCCACGCATGTACTTGGCTTGTGGAAAAAGAGGTCGTTATTCCGTCCTTCATTGAACTGGCGCAATCCGGCTTTTCAAAGCATGCTGTTGATCATGCTGCCGTTACTGGCAGGAATTATTTTTGCCAAAGTCCGTGATAATTTTAATAATATTTATGTTTTGACGCATCTGAAAGAGGACGGGGTTCTGATGGCCAATGACCTCGGGCGGCGTTTATATTCATCGATTCAATGGCTGGTGCCCTACGCACTGCAGATTGCCCTCTTCCCATTTCTGTGCGAACTGGCCAGCCGGAAAGACAAGGAAAAGCTGGGGGAGGTTCTGGGCTCCTCCTGCCGGCTGCTGCTCTCGGTTTTTGTGCCGGGAGCCCTCTGTCTTTCTTTGCTGGCCATGCCGATTTCCATCCTGATTTTTCTTGGCGGCAAGACCGGTATTGAGCTGGCTTCCTGGGCTGGAATATCGACGGCTTGTTATACGCTGGTGCTGCCGGCCGCTGCCGTGGAATGCGTGTTGATGCAGGGCTATTTTGCCGAGCAGAAGACGGTTGCAGTGACGGTGATTGGCTTGATCGCCTCGATTGTCAGCGTGGCCTTCAGTTATGTCGCCATCGTCCATTTTCAGGTTGGGGCTGTGGCATCTTTGGTGGTGGTGGCCACTGGTTTTGTGCTGTCCAGGTATCTGAAATCGATCATTCTTTCGATTTATCTGCAGAAATCGACCCCGATGTTTCATCGGAAAACGCTGTCCCTGTTTTTTGGCAAACTGCTGCTGTTGTCGCTGTTTACCGCTGCAGTCACCTGGGGGGCTTCTGAACTGATGAATCACCTGCTTCCCGATGGAATCTCCAGTGCTTTGGCAGCCATACGCGGCGGCGACACTTTTATTCCGGAAGTCAGCCGTTTCAAGATATTGTGCCGGCTGGCTGTTGCCTTAAGCGCCGGCGGTATTGCCTTCCTCGGCGGCGCATTACTGCTGCACCTCGCCGAGGCAAAGCAAATGCTCGACTGGGCCTGGGATAAAGTGCAAAGCAAAATAGCAGCAAAGAAGATTCAGCAGTAATCTCTGAGCAACAGCGGAATTTTTTCACAACGAAAAGCACGAAACGACCCGAAAAAATTTCATGGGCATGGAGTTGACTGCTAGCATGCGTCGTTCTTCCCATGAAATTTTTTCGGGTCGTTTCGTGCTTTTCGTTGTTAAAAAATTCCGTTGTTACCCAGCTTTACATCATTACACGTCAGGCATTCCACCAGGATTCGAGGTTGGCGGCGGTTTCGAGAATATCTCGTTGCTGCTCTTCGCCTTCGGCGATTTCGCGTTCGATGATGAATTCTCCGTCGAAGCCGATTTCCCGGAGTCGTTTAACCAGCATGGGGAAGCGCACCATGCCTTTTCCGACCTGGACTTCTTTGCCCAGTTTAAGTCCGTCGGTTGGGGTCATGCCGTCTTTGACATGCAGGTTGCGGACATATTTTCCGAAGACTTCGAGAGAATCGAGGGGGTTTCCCTTGCCATACATCAGCAGGTTTGCGGGATCGAGATTGATGCCCAGGTTGCCAGTGCCGACTTCTTCGATGACCCGGAGCAGTACGATAGGGGTTTCCTGCCCGGTTTCGAACCAGAATTCAATGCCGAGCTGTTTGCAGTAGTTGGCGACAGCGGCGATGGCAATCACTGTTCCTTTGTATTCCGGATCGGTCATATTTTCGGGGATGAATCCACAATGGGTAATGATGGCACGGGCACCGATTTTGCTGGCAAAGTCGGCGGCCTGCTTCAGTTCATTAATGCGTTGAAAACGGAATGCGGAGGGTACCAGTCCCAGGGTCAGGGGGCCTTCCGTGAAATTCCAGTATACGGGGCCGGTATAGCCTGCCCAGAAGGCGCAGGGTTGCACGCCGCTGCTCTGAATCTGTGCGGAGACTTTTGCCGCCAGTGCGTCGTTCAGTTCAAAGGGTCTCCAGCTGGAAAGCTGGCAGGTCTTGAAGCCTAAATTTTTCACCCGGTCGAAAATGCAATCCTGCCGTTCCAGGCGAAGCGAGTTGATTACCCCGATTTTCATGGATACCCCTGCAATTGATGTAATAACAAACAAAAACCAGAGGCTGAAAAATCAGCCTCTGGCAGGTTGATGGTTGTCTGCAACAGACCTTTCCCTGAAGAAAAACAATGGGCAAATTTGACGAGTAAGCAAGTGTTTGCCTTTTCACCAGTTTATTTCTGTTGCGGAAACAGTCGCAAAGACCTGAATCTTACTTGGCTGCTTTTGTGCAAGCCGCCTTGTCGGCTGCTTTTGTGCAAGCCGCCTTGTCGGCTGCTTTTGTACAGGCTGCTTTGTCGGCTGCTTTCGTGCAGGTCTTTTTGCAGTCTTTTGCGGCTTTACAGGTACACTTTTCGCATTTGCATTTTTC
>JBAXYW010000487.1:0-3234 GCA_041670605.1 Lentisphaeria bacterium | reverse complement strand
TCTCCAATCACAGTCATCATGTTTTCCATTTTAGGTTGTGGACGGGCTGTCCATTTACATCATATCGTAGTCGCACCCAATGCGAAAGGTAAGTCAGGCGCTCAACCAACTTCTTAACAAAAGGGGCTTTGTGAACGGCTTTGCGCCATAGGCGCAAAAGGTGCCCGCTAAGATACAAGTACAATGACCAACTTTTAGGAATTGCACCCATGGACAATCAACAGCATATTTTGGCAAAATTTCAACCCACTAAAAAACCGGATGAGCCATTAAATGCACAACGCAAGCAGCTATTTCGAATGAACTGCTAAATTCCATGTCAAATTAAACGCACTTTGACAACTTAAATGCACATGCTTTTCTAGGATGAGTGCAGTTAACTTTACAAAGGTGCGTTTACTTTTTCAAGTGACGGTTTTTTCCACTCAGAGGTTTTTGCCGTGATGAAATCGATAATTATACGGTGTTCTTCTTTGCCACTACCTAAAACTGCGATCGGCGCACCAAATTCAAAATGGATATGATTTTCCGGGTGCAATGACCCAAATTCTTTGCATACTAAACTAGGTGTGATAAAATCGGTCTTCAGGGCAAATGGAATAATTTTGACTCCGGCATTTTTGGCCAGCTTGATACCGATACTGTTAAAGTGTGTGGCTTGAAATTCATTTTGTCGGGTAGACTCCGGAAAAATCAAGACAGAACACCCGGCCTTTAACCGCTTTTCACCCTCTTCAATAATCACCTTGAAATCGTCACGAGCATTGATCCGGTTGACTCCGATGGCATGGATGGCAGTCATGGCCCAACCAAGAAACGGCATCTTGAAAAGACTGCGTTTGATGACATAGGTAAATTCAATCCGGGGAGAGATCATTGCATTTAGAATCACCGTCTCAATTAAACTCATGTGATTGCCAACCAAAACAAAAGATCCCGTCTCGGAACTCAAATTATTCAGTCCCCGAAGATGAATTTGTGCGCCGCTATTTTCCAGTATCCGTAAATTTTTTTCCGAATAATAAGTTTGCCGTTCTCGATTAAACAAACCGTGCTTAGCACATTTGCCCAACTGATATAAATTCAGGCACAATCTGGGAAAAAAATAAAAACGCGAGTTAAAAAACCAATTTACTGGCCATGCTCGTTTTTGGGGAATGGTATCATAGGAATCTTTTGAAAGTAAGTAACTCATTAACTGCCTGTTTGATTTCTCGTTTGAGTCCGAACACATTTACATCATCCCCCAGTGCTTTTATTACCGCAGTCATTGGGTTTAAGAAAAAGCTTGACTCGTTCTACGAATATCTCCCGAAACCTTAAGAAAATTGCGCTTATTCTCCAGATACACCAAGACCCGGCGAGCACTATTACCTGTCGTGCTTGACGCCATATGAGCGTGTTGATGTCAAGAAAACAGCTTGCACTTCTCCGGTTTTAATAGCCGGGCACAGCGAACCGATAAACTGTATATCAAATCACCTCAAACTTTTATTCAATATATATTGCTGCATAAGATTTGCAAAATGATTTACTGACATCGTCCTGTCCAAAAAATCATTTGCCAACTAAAAAACCAAACGCACCACCTGAAATATTATCAGGTGCATTTAAACTGACAAAAGGGATGCTGTGCGTTTAATCTGACATACCCGATTGCAATGATGGCAATATTTTATGGTTTGATTATACTTCAATATTCTTCGCGGATTTCCAGAGAAAAATCCGCTTCTTCTTTTTCTTCGAAAACGGAGACATAGCTTGTCAAAAATGGCACCGATTTTAATTATCATTCATATCATTTCCGGGGAGATTAAGTCCTCCTTCATGGGTCAAGTTTGCCCCAGAGAGGGATTTTGATTTCGCCGCCGAGGATGATGGCTTTGATCAGCATGGCTCCTGTGGTTTCAACTTCCGGGAAGGGGATTTCCGCGCTCCATTCCACCGGATGGTTTTCATCGGTCGGCAGCAGCTGCAGTTTGTCTTCCCCGTTCAGGCGCAACAAAGCCACGTGGTAGGCGTTGTAGAAGCGCACCATGACGTCTTCGGCAGGTTCCTTGAGGAAAACCCGGATTTCGAGGCGGTTTTTCCGGCGTTTTGTTTCGATCCAGTAATCCGGTTTCTGCACCTGTTTGAGGTATTTGAAATGCATTTTCAGGCCGTGCAGATCGAAGCGCAGAAACGGTCTGGACTCCTTGGAGAGCAGTTTAACTGCGAACAGGCCGGTTTGCGGGTTAGCCACCATGCCGAAGTTGCCGGTGAACAAGAAGCCCCGGTAACCCTCCAGCATCGAATAGCTGACGATTTCACCGCAAAACCAGGGATATTGCGGGTTGGCGGGTACATAACGCCCGGTGGAGTAACTTTTCCCAGGTGAGACAGTAAACCCCCCTTCCGGGTGTGGGGCTATGGTCAAATCTTCACGCCAGCCGGAGATATTCACCCCGTCTTCCAGCCACAGAGTGTTGCTATCCGGATTTTCCTTGAATTCGGCCAATAGGGAAAAAGCAGCGGCAAAAAAAAGCAGATAACAAAATTTCACAGATGGGCTTCCTTTCATGGCAGAAGTTCGAATTCGTAGAGTTCGGCTTCTTTGGGGACAAATTCCAGGCGGATTTTGACCGTGGTAAGCGGTTTTCCGAAGTCGAGTTCGAGCAGGTATTTTCCGTCGCTGCGTTCCGCTTCCGGGGTGATCCATTTGCCGAACTTCCACATTTTGAAGGTCAACCCCTGCAGATTCCAGCCATGGATCCGGGCTTTTGAGAATTTCGGCACGAAGGTGGTGAAAGCCATTTCATACCAGAGGGAGTCCGCAGCGATGTTACGCGGCATCCAAGCGGAAACATCCAAGACGCCATCGAAGAGTTTGTTCTGCTGTTCCATGGCGTTCTGCAGATCGTAGGGTCGAGCCGCCGGAGCGCTCAATTCGATCTCCCGGCCTCTGCCAAACAGCAGGTTTCCCCGCTGCCGCCGGGCTTCCTCCGCCCGGGCGATGCGATGTCGCAGGTCGCTGATGCTCTCAAGGCCGGCATCCAGTTTCACGGAGCTCAGCAGGATCACCTCATAGGGCGCTAGCTCCAGGGTCAGGCGGGCGTTTTCCGGCACCAACTCGCCGCGGTCACGAAAGCGATAAAGCACCTTTTCGGCGGACGGAAACTGGAATTTCTGCGGTTCGGTCAGCACATTGACCAGCAGATACAGGGTTTGCCCATCCGCTTTGAAAACCCGGATATC